>JACRMD010000235.1 GCA_016215085.1 Solirubrobacterales bacterium
GAGCAGCTGGAGCACCTCACGGGGCGCGAGGTCGACGACCTGCGCATGATCGCCCGCGGCCTGTCCAACGCGGAGATCGCCGCCGAGCTCGTCCTCACCGAGAACACCGTGAAGACCCACGTGGCCCACGTCCTCGGCAAGCTCGGCCTGCGAGACCGCGTGCAGGCGGTCGTGCTCGCCTACGAGGCGGGCCTGGTCCACCCTGGAGGGTGAGGCGGGTTCGTCCCTGAGGATGAGGCCGGCGCGCCGGCCGGGCGGTGGACTGCCCCCATGACCGGCAAGACCACCTCATGCACGTGCACCATGATCGTCCTCGCCGCCCTGGCGGCCGGCGGCTGCGGGACGTCCGGAACCACGAAGAGCCGCGCGGCGGCCGCGCCCGACCAGGGACGGATCGCCTACGTCGAGGAGACCGGCGGGGAGATGCGGCTGGTGACGGTCCGGGCCGACGGGACGGATCGCCGCGAGCTCGAGCACCTCGGGTCCCCGGAGGTCGCGAACCCCGACTGGTCGGCCGACGGCGCGCGGCTCGCCTACGAGATCAGCACCCCGGCGCCCCACGCGGGCGTGGTGGTCGCCGACGCCGACGGCCGCGGCGCCCACGACCTCACGCCGCGGGGCTTCCAGGGCCAGCCGGCGTTCACGCCGGACGGCCGCTCGATCGTCTTCGAGCGGGAGGCCGGCGGCAACGGCATCTGGATCATGCGCGCCGACGGCACGCGCCCGCACCGCCTCACGCGCAACCCGTTCCGCGCCGGGGAGGGCTGCGGCTGCGACACCGATCCGAACGTGTCGCCCGACGGGAGGACCGTCACGTTCGTGCGCGTCAAGCGCGACGACGAGCTCGCCGCGCTGTTCTCCATGCGCATCGACGGGACGCGCCTGCGCCGCCTCACGCCGTACCGGTGGGACGTCGCGGTCAAGCACGCGTGGTCGCCCGACGGCACGCGGATCGCGCTGACGCGCAACGCGAACTTCGCGGCGGGCCCGTCGGCGAACATCGTCACGATCCGGCCCGACGGCCGGGACGTGCGGCCCGTCACGCGCTTCGCCGACGGTCGCAGCGCGTTCGTCGGCTCGTTCTCACCGGACGGGCGGCGGCTCGTGGCCCGGATCGAGGACGAGGGCGCGTACGCGCTCGCGACGATGGACGTGAGCGGGCGGTCCATGCGCGTGCTGTCGCGCAGCACCGCGGTCAAGCCGCGCTTCATGGACTGGGGGCCCGCCCACGCCCGGTGAGCGATCGCCGATGCCCGGTGCGGCTCAGCAGCCCATGTGGCGGATCGGGTCGCACACGCCGCCGTCGCGCATGATGATCCCCTGCTGCGTCGTGGCCGGCGCGGGGGCCACCGTGGGCGACGGGGCGACGGTGAGCGTGGCCGGCGCGGCGCCGGCCGGGCCCGAGAGCGCCAACGCGGCGAGGAGGGCGGTCGCGGTCGCGGCGGAGGCGATGCGGCGGTTGTGGCGGGCGGTCTGCATGGTGTGCTCCCTTCGGGACGTTGGACGATGCTGCCCGTCGATCGTCCACCGCGCGGCCCCCGCGATCTGTCGCGCGCGCGACACGCGGCGTGCACCGGACGCGACACGCCGGCACCTGGTGCTGCGCGGCTCCGTGCCCGATACTCGCCCGGTGAGCGCGCCCCCATCCCCATCGGCTCCGTCCCCGGGCGCGGGGAGATCCCCCGCCCGCGCACGGGCCACGTCGCCCGGAGCGCTCGAGCCGCGCGTGGCGACGGCCGAGCTGCACGGCCACCGCGTGAGCTACCGCACCGCCGGCGAGGGGCCCGTCGTCCTGCTCATCCACGGGATCACCGGCGACTCGCGCCAGTGGGACGACGTCATCCCGCAGCTGGCCGATCGCTACACGGTGCTCGCGCCCGACCTGCTGGGCCATGGCCAGTCGGCCAAGCCCCGCGGCGACTACTCCCTGGGCGCGTACGCGGTCAGCCTCCGCGACCTGCTGATCGTGCTCGGCCACCGCAGGGCGACGGTGGTGGGCCATTCGCTGGGCGGCGGCATCGCCATGCAGTTCTCCTACGAGTACCCGGTGTTCTGCGAGCGCCTGGTGCTGGTCGACAGCGGCGGCCTGGGCAAGGAGGTCCACCCGCTGCTGCGGGCGGCGGCGCTGCCCGGAGCGGACCTCGTGCTGCCGCTCCTCGCCCACTCGCGCGTGCACCGCGTGGGCGAGGCGATCGGGCTGGCGCTCGGCCGCCTGGGGCTGGAGCTCGGCCACGACCTCGCCGAGATGACCCGCGGCTACGCCTCCCTGAGCGACGCCGAGGCGCGGCGGGCGTTCCTGCACACCGTGCGCGCGGTCATCGACCTCGACGGGCAGCGCGTGGACGCGACCGACCGGCTGTACCTCGCGCAGATGATCCCCACGCTGATCCTGTGGGGCCGCAGGGATCCGCTCATCCCCGTCGAGCACGCCGCGGTCGCCCACGAGGGCATCCCGGGGAGCCGGCTCGAGATCTTCGACGACGCCGGCCACTTCCCCCACGTCGAGGAGCCCGTGCGCTTCGCCCGCCTGCTCATGGACTTCATCGGGAGCACGGACCCGGCCGAGTTCGCGTTCACCGACGAGGACCTCGGCCTGCTGCGGGAGCGCATGCTCGCGCGCGCGAAGAAGGCTCGCTGACCTCAGCCGCCGGCGAGCGCGCCGGCGTAGACCTGCCAGGCCAGCGCGCTCTTGGCGACGAGGCTCAGGATCAGGTACACGCGCTCGGCGAACGCGGGGTCCTCCCAGCGGCCGCGCCCGCGGTACTGCAGCCACATGTTCACCGCGAACGTGTTGAAGAGCAGGAACAGGGTGATGAAGATCGCGACGACGAAGCCGGGGACGCCGTCGCCCTCGGTGGTGGAGACGAGGAGCTGCGCGGCGATCGCGATCCACGGCACGGCGCCGACGACGCACCCGTAGGCGAACGGCCGCCAGTCCACCTCGTCGCGGTCGGCGTTCACCTGCTCCTGCACGAGCCCGAAGAGGATCATCGCGGCGTTCGCCCCGAACAGGGCGATCAGGGCGACGAGCTCGCGCACCCCGGCGAGCATCGCGATCAGCACGATCATGAGCGAGGCGCTGACCGAGTACTCCCACCAGCGCGCCGGGTTGATCCCGCGCGCGACGTTCGCCTCGTACCAGCGCCGTGGCCGTCCGCCGCTCAGCGTGAGGTGGTCGACCGCCGCGAGCAGCAGGAACGCGGCCAACCGGGTTCGTGGGCGGGCGGCTGGCCGCCGCGCTCGCCGATCGCGGCTGGGCGGTGCGCTGCCTCGTGCGCGACCGGTCGCGGGCGCAACGGCTGGCCGACCGCGGCTTCGAGCTCCACGAGGCCGACGTGCTCGACGCCGACGCGCTGCGCGGGGCCGGAGAGGGCGTCGAGATCGCCTACTACCTGATCCACGCGATGGGGCGCGGGACCGCCCGCGGCGAGTTCGAGGACCGCGAGCGGCAGAGCGCGGAGAACTTCGCCGAGATGGCGAAGCGGGAGGGCGTCGCCCGCGTCGCCTACCTGGGCGGGCTGGGCGACCGGCCGGCGTCGGCGCACCTGCGCAGCCGCCACCGGACCGCGGAGATCCTCTCCGCGCTGGGGCCCCCGCTCACGTACTTCCGCGCCGGGATGGTCGTCGGCGAGGGCAGCGAGTCCTACCGCACGCTGCGCTACCTCGTGCAGCGGCTCCCCGCCATGATCGGCCCCGCGTGGCTGAAGACGCCGACGCAGGCGATCGCGATCGACGACGTGATCGCCTACCTGGTGGCGGCGCCCGACGTCCCCGCCTCAGCGGGCCGCGAGGTCCAGATCGCCGGGCCCGACGTCCTCTCCTACGGCGAGATGCTCGACCTGATGGCGGATGCGCTCGGCGTGCGGCGGCGCCCCCGGGTCCCCGTCCCGCTCATCACGCCGTGGCTGTCCTCGCTCTGGATCGGGCTCGTCACCCCCGTCGACGCGGGGGTCGCCCGCCCGCTCGTGGAGGGCCTCTCGACGCCCACCACCGTGACCGACAGCTCCGGGGCGGAACTCTTCGACGTCCACCCGATGCCGTTCAGGGACGCGCTGCGCAAGGCGCTCGACGAGGATCAGGAGGCGCCGGCCCCGGCGGGGTGAGGGCCGACGACGACGATCACCACGAGCCGTAGGGCCGGGCGTTGGCCTCGCGCATCGCGCCGACGTAGCCCTCTCGCTCGTAGGCGGCCTGGTCGCCGGCCGCCGGCACGGCGAGCATGCCCCGGAGCTCGTCGACCGTCGCGAACCCGTGGCGGGCCATCCACGCGGAGAGCCCGTCGAGCAGCACAGCCGCGTGCTGGGGCCCGTGGCGCAGCAGGGCCGAGGTCGTCATGACGACGTCGGCGCCGGCGAGCAGGTAGGCGGCGACGTCGGCGGCGTCCTCGACGCCGGTGGTGGCCGCGAGCGCGGCGCGGACCCTGCCGCGCAGCAGCGCGATCCACGTCCGCGCCAGGCGGGCGTCCGCCGGGCGCGACAGCGTGACCCCCGGCACGATGGTGAGCGCCTCGGGGTCGACGTCGGGCTGCAGGAAGCGGTTGAACAGCACCAGCGCGTCGGCGCCGGCATCGTCGAGACGGTGCGCGACCTCGCCGGTGGAGCTGAAGTAGGGGCTCAGCTTGACCGCCACGGGAACGGTGACCGCGTCCTTGACGCGCTGCAGGATGTCGAGGTGGCGCTGCTCGACGTCGCGCCCCGTGGTGCGCGGGTCGCCGGGGAGGTAGTAGATGTTCAGCTCGATCGCGGCGGCGCCCGCGTCCTGCATCGCGCGGGCGCAGTCCGTCCAGCCCTCGGGCGTGGCGCCGTTGAGGCTGGCGATCACCGGCACGTCGACCGCGGCCACCGCGCGCTCCAGGTGGCTCAGGTACCGGCGCGGCCCGGCGTCCTCCCGGACGACGGCGGGGACGTAGTCCAGCGCCTCGGCGAAGCTCTCGGCGGGACCGTCCACGAGCAGCTCGTTGCGGGCGGCCTCCTCGCGCAGCTGCTCCTCGAACAGCGAGAAGAGCACGATCGCGCCGACCCCGGCATCGGCCAGGCTCCGGACGCCGTCGAGGGTGTAGGACAGCGGTGACGGCGAGGCGACGAGCGGGTTGCGCAGCGCCAGGCCCATGTAGGTGGTCGAGAGGTCCATCACGGGTCCCTGCGCGCGTCGGCCGGGAAGTCGCCCGCGCTGCGGGTGGCCATCTCCTCGTAGGTCTGCCAGCGCTGGTCGGCCGCGTGCTGGGCCAGGCCGAGCAGGCGCTCCGCCTCGGCGGGATCGGCGTTGGCCAGCGCCCGGAAGCGCAGCTCGCGCTTGCGGTAGTCGCCGAGCGACATCCTCGGGCGGGGCGAGTCGAGGAGGAACGGGTTGCCGCCTGCGGCCCGCACCAGCGGGTCGTAGCGGATCAGCGGCCAGTGGCCGCTCGCGACGGCGCGGTACTGCTGGTCGAGCCCGTCCTTCATGTCGTACCCGTGCGCGATGCAGTGGCTGTAGGCGATCACCAGCGACGGCCCGTCGTAGGCCTCGGCCTCGCGAAGCGCCGTGAGCGTCTGCTGGGGATCGGCGCCCATCGCGACCCGTGCGACGTAGACGTTGGCCAGCGCGATGGCCTGCAGCGCCAGGTCCTTGGTCGGCATCGTCTTGCCGCCGGCCGCGAACTTCGCGACGGCCCCCAGCGGCGTCGCCTTGGACATCTGCCCGCCGGTGTTGGAGTACACCTCGGTGTCGAGCACCAGCACGTTGACGTTGCGGCCGCTGGCGAGCACGTGGTCCAGCCCGCCGGAGCCGATGTCGTACGCCCACCCGTCGCCGCCGACGATCCACACGCTTCGCCGGACGAGGTGGTCGATGACGCTGCGCAGGTCGGCCACCGCGGCGTCGTCCAGCCCGTCGAGCCGCCGCTCGAGCTCGGCCACCCGCTCGCGCTGCGCGCGCAGCTCCGACTCGCGCAGCTGCGGCGCCTGGAGGATCTCGTCGACGAGCTCGGCGCCCACCTGGTCGCGCAGCTCGCGCAGCCGCCGGCGGGCCAGCTCGGTGTGGCGGTCGGCGGCCAGGCGAAGGCCGAGCCCGAACTCGGCGTTGTCCTCGAACAGCGAGTTCGACCACGCCGGCCCGCGCCCGTCGGCGTCGACGGTCCACGGCGTGGTGGGCAGGTTGGCGCCGTAGATCGACGAGCAGCCCGTCGCGTTGGCCACGGTCATCCGGTCGCCGAAGAGCTGCGAGAGCAGCTTGAGGTACGGCGTCTCGCCGCATCCGGCGCACGCGCCCGAGAACTCGAACAGCGGCTCCAGGAACTGCGTCCCGCGCACGGTGCCGAAGTCCACGCGCGAGCGGTCGTTGGGCGGCAGCTGCTCGAAGAACGCGACGTTCTCGCGCTCGGCGGCCACGAGCGGCTCGCGCGCGTCGAGGTTGATCGCCTTGCGCACCGGGTCGCCGCCCGCCGAGACCGGACAGGCCTCGACGCACAGCCGGCAGCCGGTGCAGTCCTCGACGTACACCTGCAGCGTGTACCTGGTCTCCGGCAGGCCCGGTGCGTTGAGCGGCGCCGAGCGGAAGCCCTCCGGGGCGCCGTCGAGCTCCGACGGCGCGTAGTAGCTCGAGCGGATCACGCTGTGCGGGCAGACGAAGCTGCAGTTGCCGCACTGGATGCACAGCTCGGGATCCCAGACCGCGACGAGGTCCGAGATGTTGCGCTTCTCGTACTGCGTCGTGCCGCTCGGGTAGGTGCCGTCGACCGGCAGCGCGCTGACGGGCAGCTCGTCGCCGAGGCCGGCCATCATCGCCGCGGTCACCGTGCGCACGAACTCGGGGGCGTGCTCGGGGACGATCGGCGCGGACGCGCGGGTCGAGGTCGCGCCGTCCGGGATCCGCACCGCGTGCAGCCCGTCGAGCGCCCGGTCGACCGCGGCCAGGTTGCGCTCCACGACCTCGGCGCCGCGCCGGCCGTAGGTCTTGGCGATGGAGGCCTTGATCCGCTCGATCGCCTGCTCGCGCTCCAGCACGCCGGAGATCGCGAAGAAGCACGTCTGGAGCACCGTGTTGGTCCGCCCGGCGAGCCCGGCCTCGCGAGCGATCCGCCCCGCGTCGATCACGTACAACTCGATCCGCTTGGCGAGGATCTGCTCCTGGACCTCGCGCGACAGCGCGTCCCACACCCGGTCGGGCGGATGGCGGCAGTTCAGCAGCAGCACGGCGCCCGGCGCGGCCCGGCCGAGCACCTCCGGGCGCTCAAGCTGGCCGAACTGGTGGCAGCCGACGAAGCCGGCCTGCGAGACCAGGTACGGCGCCCGGATCGGCTGCGGCCCGAAGCGCAGGTGCGAGACGGTCTGCGAGCCCGACTTCTTGGAGTCGTAGACGAAGTAGCCCTGGGCGTGCAGGCCCTCCTCGCCGAGGATCTTGATGGTGTTCTTGTTCGCGCCGACCGTCCCGTCGGACCCCAGGCCGAAGAACACCGCCCGCACGGTCTCGTGCGGCTCGATGTCCAGCGACGCGTCGTAGGGCAGGCTCGTGTGCGAGACGTCGTCGTCGATCCCGATCGTGAACCGCCGCTTGGGCCGCTCGCGCGCGAGGTCCTCCAGCACCGCGGCGACCATCGCCGGCGTGAACTCCTTCGAGGACAGCCCGTAGCGCCCGCCCGTCACGCGCGGCAGCTCGCGCTCGCCGTCGGCGTGGGACTCGCTGAGCGCCGCGAGCACGTCGAGGAACAGCGGCTCGCCGAGCGACCCGGGCTCCTTGGTCCGGTCCAGCACGGCGACGCGCCGGACGGTGGCCGGCAGCGCCCGCGCCAGCTCCCGCGCCGGGAACGGCCGGTAGAGCCGCAGCTGCGCCACCCCGACGCGCTCCCCGCGGCCCTGCAGGAAGGCGACCGTCTCGCGCGCGGTCTCCCCGCCCGATCCCATGACCACCAGCACGCGCTCCGCCTCGGGGTGCCCGCTGTAGTCCACCAGCCGGTAGTGGCGTCCGGTCCGCCCGCCGAGCCGGTCCATCGCGTCCTGGACGACCTCCGGCACCCGGGCGTAGAACGGGTTGACGGTCTCGCGCGCCTGGAAGTAGACGTCGGGGTTCTGCGCGGTGCCGCGGATGAACGGCCACTCCGGGGACAGGGCGCGGTCGCGATGCGCGCGCACGAGGTCCTCCGGGACGAGGGCGCGCAGGTCGTCGTCGGAGAGCAGGTCGACGGTGCTCAGCTCGTGCGAGGTCCGGAAGCCGTCGAAGAAGTGCACGAACGGCACCCGGGTCCGGAGCGTCGCCGCCTGCGCCACCAGCGCGAGGTCGTGGGCCTCCTGCACCGACGCGGACGCCAGCAGCGCGAAGCCGGTCTGGCGCACCGCCATCACGTCGGAGTGGTCGCCGAAGATCGACAGCCCCTGCGCCGCCAGCGAGCGCGCGGCGACGTGCAGCACCGCCGCGGTCAGCTCGCCGGCGATCTTGTACATGTTGGGGATCATCAGCAGCAGGCCCTGCGACGCGGTGAACGTCGTCGCCAGCGCCCCGCCCTGCAGGGCGCCGTGCAGCGCGCCCGCCGCGCCGCCCTCGCTCTGCATCTCCACCACGGCGGGCACCGTGCCCCACACGTTCTCGCGCCCCCGGCTGGACCACTCGTCCGCGAGCTCCGCCATCGGCGAGGACGGCGTGATCGGGTAGATGCAGCAGACCTCGTTCAGCCGGTACGCGACGGACGCGGCCGCCTCGTTGCCGTCCACCGTCGCGCGCATCAGCGCGGCTCCGGGAACATCTCGATCGAGTGCACGGGACACTGCTCGAAGCACGCCCGGCAGCCCGTGCACCGGTCGTAGTCGAACCGGTAGCGCAGTCCCGGGCCGAGCTTGATCACGGCGTCCTCCGGACACGCGCCGAGGCACCCGTCGCACTCGCAGCAGTTGCCGCACGAGAGGCACCGGCCGGCCTCGAACGCCGCGTCCCGCTCCGGCAGCCCGCCCACCACCTCGTCGAACTCGGCGACGCGCGCGGACGGCTCGAGCTCGGGCTGCGGGCGCCGGGCCGCGTCGCCGAAGTACCAGAGGTTCAGCAGGTCGAACGTGGCCGGCGGGTGCTTGGGCCCCCGCTCCAGCTCGACGCCCCGCAGCCATGCGTCGATCTCCCGGGCGGCCCGCTTGCCGTGCCCGACGCCCACCGTGACCGTGCGCTCGGCCGGCACCATGTCGCCGCCGGCGAACACGCCGGGGGCGCCCGTCATCAGCGTGGGCGACACGCGGACCGTGCCGTCGGCCTCGAACTCCACCCCCGGGACCGCCCGCAGGAACGCGGTGTCGGTCTCCTGGCCGAGCGCCAGGATCACGGTGTCCGCGGCCAGCGTCTCGAACCGCCCGGTCGGCTGCGGGAAGCCGGATTCGTCGAGCTCCATCACCTCGACCTGCAGCTCCGGACCCTCGAACGCCTTGATCGTCCGCAGCCAGTTGATCCGCACCCCCTCCCGCTCGGCGTCCTGCGCCTCCTCCTCGTGCGCCGGCATCTGCTCGCGCGTGCGGCGGTAGACGATCATCGTCTCCTCCGCGCCCAGCCTCCGCGCCACGCGCGCCGCGTCCATCGCCGTGTTGCCGCCGCCGTACACCGCGACGTGGCGCCCGATGACCGGTCGCTCGCCCGACGCGACGCCGCGCAGGAACGAGACCGCGTCGACGACCGGGCCCGCGTCGCGGGCGGGGATCTCCACCCGCTTGGACAGGTGCGCGCCGACCGCGACGAAGACCGCGTCGAAGCCGCCCTCGCGCCGCTCGGCCTCGAGGTCCACGACCCGGTGGTCGCTCGTCATCCGCACCCCCAGCGCGGCGATCCGCTCGACCTCCCCGCCGAGCACGTCGCGCGGCATCCGGTACGCCGGGATGCCGTAACGCATCATCCCGCCCGGCTCGGGGCCGGCATCGCGGATCTCCACGTCGTGCCCGAGCCGCGCCAGGTGGTAGGCGGCCGACAGCCCGCTCGGGCCCCCGCCGACCACCAGCACCCGCCTGCCGCTGCGGCTCGACGGCGGGTCGAAGCGCCACCCGCGCTCGAGCGCCAGGTCGCCGAGGAAGCGCTCGACCGCGTGGATCGAGACCGCGCTGTCGAGGTTGGCGCGGTTGCAGTCGCTCTCGCACGGGTGGTAGCAGACCCGCCCGTGGATGGCCGCGAACGGGTTGTCCTGCACGAGCGCGCGCCACGCACGCTCGTGCTCGCCGGCGTTCACGTGCGCCAGCCAGCCCTGGATGTCCTCTCCCGCCGGGCAGGCCGCGTTGCACGGCGGCAGCAGGTCCACGTACACCGGGCGCTCCTCGCGGACCGGCCCCGCCCGCGGGCGGCCGTGGACGAGGTCCGGCAGCGGCGTGATGTCCGGCGAGGGACCGGCAGGCCCGGCGGGTCGCCGTCGCTCGGAGCGCTGGAACCGTCGGGCCTGCCCTCCCGTGCTCAACCGCTTGCCTCCTCGACGGATGCCGACGCGGGCGGCGCCGGCTCGCGGACCGGGAGCGGTGCCGGCAGCCGGGCGATCACCGTGGTCCCGTGCCCGGCGACGGAGCGAACGTCGAGCGTGCCGTTGAGCAGCTCCGTCCGCTCGCGCATGCCGAGCAGCCCGAACCCGGCCGTCCGCGCCGCGGGGTCGAACCCGTCGCCATCGTCGCGCACGGTCAGGCGCACGGCGCCGTCACGCTCCTGGACCTGCACGATCGCCCGCGTCGCGTGGGCGTGCTTGCGGGCGTTGGTGAGCGCCTCCTGGATGATGCGGTACATCGCCGTCTCGACCTCGGGGTCATGGCGGTCCGCGCCGCGCTGCTCGTCGAGGTCGATGGTGAGATCGACGTCCAGACCGGCGCTCCGGACGCGGGCGGCAAGTGCCTCCATTGCCGGCCCGGGCCCGAGCTCGTCGAGCGACGCGGGGCGCAGGTCGGTGATCAGCGAGCGCAGGCCGGCGATCTGCTCGTCCAGTTGGCCGACGGCCTCCCGCACCGCTTCGTCGATCGGGTGCGCCACGCTGCCGGGACGCAGCGCCACGGCCAGCCCGAGGCGCACGGCCGCGAGCCCCTGCAGGGTCTCGTCGTGCAGCTCGCGCGCCCAGCGCCCGCGCTCCTGCTCGGCGGCGGCCAGCCGCTGGCTGCGACGCTCGGTCGCCGCCGACTCCGCCGTGGCGACGGCGACCGCCGCGCTCACGGCGAAGGCCTCCAGCAGCCGCTGGTCGTGGTCCGTGAAGCGCGGGCCGTCCTCGAGCCGGTCGATGGCGAGCAGCGCGCCGTAGGCCTCGCTGCGGAACACGAGCGGCACGACGATCCCGGCCTTGGCGTGCAGACCCAGCCGGCCGAGCCCGTGGCGCTCGAAGCGCGCGCGGTTGGGCTCGGGCGGGATGTCACCCGCCGCCGCGGTGACGATCAGCGCTCCGTCGTGCTCGTGCTCGATCGCCAGCGCCCGTGCCGACACGAGCGCGCGGGCGCGCTTGGCCACGAGGCTCAGGACGGCATCGAGGTCCGTCTGGCCGCCGACCGCCCGCGCGATCTGCACGGTCGCCTCCAGCGCCTCGACGGTGCGCTGCAGCTCCTCGCGGTGCAGCTCGAGGGTCGTGAACCGCCGAGCGTGGTCGATCGCGGTCCCGGCGAACTGCGCCAGCAACGTCACCGCGTTCTCGTCGTCGGCGGTGAACTCGCGCTCGCCCGCCTTCTCGGTCAGGTACAGGTTCCCGATGGGCCGGCCGGCCGCCAGCACCGGCACCCCGAGGAACGACGCCATCGGGGGATGCCCCAGCGGAAAGCCGTAGGACTTCGGGTGCGCGCCCACGGCCGCCAGGCGCAGCGGCACCGGGTGCTCGATCAGCACCCCCAGCACGCCATGCCCCGTCGGCAGCGGGCCGATCTCACGCCGGGTCGGTTCGTCGATGCCCAGTGTGATGAACCGTTCGAGCCTGGTCCCTGACTCGTCGAGCAACCCGAGCGCCGCGTAGCGCGCGCCCGTCACCTCGCGTGCCGCGGTGACCACGTGCTGGAGCACCGATTCGGTGTCCAGGTCCGCCATGACACCGCATGCGGCGTCCAGCGTGCTCTGCACGAGCGACCCCTCACGAAACCGCATGCCACCCACCTCCTGGAACCCACTCGCGGCCCGGCTGCATCAGCGGACCGGAGCAGTCTCCGCGTCGTGTGGAGGATCGGCCTCGGCGCTTCCGGGTCAGATCGTCACGCCGGCCAAGCCGCGTCCAGACTGAGGCTCCCTCTACGCGCACGCTACCACCGATCCCGTGGACGCAAGGTGGCCCGGTCCGGAGAACGAGGGCGAGCGTATGCTCGGTGGCTCCGCGTCATGCCCAGCACCACCACGCGGGCACATGAACGGACGAGGCGATGCCGGACAACCCGCTGCACCCCGACGACGCGGCCGCCATGCGCGAGCCACACGACCACGCTCACGGCGAGCTGCGCCAGGAGCTCTCCAACGCGATGGTCGGCCTGTTCAAGCAGTACTTCGGGCGCGGACCGACCGACTGTCGCACGTACCTGGAGCCCAACCTGGTCATCGTCGTGCTGGGCGGGGGCTACACGGCCGCCGAGCAGACCCTGTTCGCCGCCGGCAAGTGGCATGAGGTGCGTCAGTCGCGCACGGCCTGGCAGGACAGCATGGAGCTGCGGTTCGTCGAGACCATCGAGCGACTCACGCACCGGACGGTGAAGGCGTTCCTCAGCGCCAACCGCCAGGACGCCGATCTGACGGTTGAGCTGTTCGTGCTCGAGCGCGAGACCGTGTCGCCCTGACGGCGCCACCCTCACCGCTCGCGCTCGAGCCAGACGCAGTGGCGGTCGGCGCGCGCGGTGCCCCATCGGCTGGCGATGGCGTCGAGGACGAACAGCCCTCTTCCGCCCAGGGCTTCCGATGACGGTCGGGCGATCCCGGCCGGCGCGAAGCCCGCGCCGCGGTCGCCGACCTCGATCCTGATGCAGTCCGGGGACGCCGCCAGGTGGACGGTCACGGTCTCGCCGGCGTCGCAGCGTGCGTGCCGGACGGCGTTGGTGACGAGCTCGCTGATCAGCAGCATGACGTCGTCGTGCTCGGCGGCGCTGAGCCTGCTGCCGGGAAGCGCTCCTTCCGCCCATGTGCGTGCCTGGCGTGGAGCGAACAGCGACGAGGGCAGCTCGACGTGGTCGTACTCGTAGTCGGCGACGGCCCACGTCGCGTCGGCCAGGTGCGCGCGGACGTCGTCCGAGCGGTGGACGAAGGCCTCTCCTGCGGTGGCGGACATCATGGCCGCCTTTCCCGGTCGTCCCTCGGGCCTGTCGGCCGAGCGACTCCCGTTGCGTGCGTCGCAGTTTGCCTGCGACGGCGGCGAAGTCAAGGTCCCCCGCCTGCCACGGACAACGCCGGTCCGCCGCTGCGGCGCCGCCCGCGCGGACCCATGCGCGGTCGCCACCGTGGTCACTACGGATGCCCGTGGTCACCGGACGGGATCAGATGGGAAAGGCCACCGGACGACGCAAAGGAACCGCATGCCCGCCGAAGACCGCTCCGCCCTGCCGATGCCCGCATTCGCCGGCGGGACGAGGGCGATCACCACCTCCCCCGTCGTCGGCACCCCACCGCGCGAGTACCCGGAGATGTTCGCCGCGGGTGGCGAGGCGCTGGAGGACGGCGAGCTGCGCGTGACCGTGCTGGGCAGCGGCAACCCGTGGGTCACGCGTGCGCAGTCGTGCGGGAGCATCCTCGTCGAGGTCGGCAATCCGCAGCGCGATCTGCTCGTCTTCGACCTCGGGAGCGGGTCGCTGGCGAACTTCGCCGGCCTGCAGCTGCCGGTCAACGCGCTCGACAAGGTGTTCATCACGCACCTGCACGCCGACCACACGTCCGACCTCATCACCCTGTTCGGCAGCTACCGCAAGTCGGGCCGCGTCGACCGCGGTGTCCGGGTCTGGGGCCCCAGCGGCTCGGAGCCCCGCTTCGGGACCGCGCACTTCGTCGACGGGATCCGCGAGGCCTGCCGGTGGGACTCCGAGTCGACGCGCTCGATCCACGGCGAGGAGAGCTTCGAGCTCGTCGCGGAGGAGTTCGACTTCTCCCGCACGCAGGCCGTCTACGACGCCAACGGCGTCACGGTCACGGCGTTCCCCGTCATCCACGCGCTCTCCGGCGCCGTCGGGTACCGCATCGACTTCGACGGGCTGACCGTCGTGCACTCGGGCGACACGCGGCCGGGCTGGCCGCTCGTGCGCGCGTGCGAGGGCACCACCGTGGACCTGCTCATCCACGAGTGCTTTCCGCCCGCGGAGGTGATCGCGGCCTCGATGGACATGCCGATCGAGCGCGCGAGCGTGATCCTCAACCAGGCCCACACCTCGCCGCGCGGCGCCGGCAAGGTCTTCGACCTCGTCCGGCCGCGCATGGCCGCGCTGTGGCACACGGTCGTCACCCCCGCCGGCACGCCGCTGATCTTCGAGGACTTGCGCAAGGTCTACGCCGGTCCCGTCGTCCAGACCCAGGACCTGACGGTCTTCAACGTCACCGCCGAGGCGGTCGTCGCCCGCCAGGCGCAGGTCGAGCCCCAGCCGCGCCCGGTCCCGGGCACGCCGAAGGCGCAGCCCGAGGCCCGGCCCCCGGCGCAGCCCGACTGGTGGGCGGACGCCCTGATCCCCCTCGACGACGTCCTCGCGCTCCCATAGGAATCCGACGTCCGCCGGTCCGGACGACCGGCTGACCGCGGCGGGTGGCCGCTAGGTGGCGTGGCCGACCGGCCCGCGCGGCCGCGTGACCTCGGCCGGGGCGCTCTCCATCGGCGGCGCCTTCTCGCGCGGGTGCTGCTCGTACCAGCGGGCGTAGCGGCCGGCGAGCGGCGCGGCGGTCAGCCCGTGGGCGAGGACCGAGAGCCCGACGGTGAGGTAGATCGCGAGCACGAGCAGGTGCTCGTGCGGGAGCTGGGACTCCTCGATCACGATCACCGCGAACACGATCGACGCCAGCCCGCGGGGGCCGAACCAGCCGAGGAAGCCGAGCGTCGGGCGGCGGGCGCGCGAGCCCCACATCGCGACCACCACGGGGAGCATCCGCACGACCGTGAGGCTCAGGAGGGAGTAGAGCGCCAGCTGCCAGCTCAGCTCGCTGAGCGCGGGGCCGAGCAGGACGGCGCCGAAGAGCACGAAGGTGACGCCGTTGAGCACGGAGCCCACCTCCTCGGTGAGCCGGTTGAGCTCCTCCGGGTCGCGACCGAGCGCCAGGCGGAACACCATGCCGGCCACGAACGCCGCGATGAAGCCGGACCCGTCCAGCGCGCTCGCGATCCCGTAGGCCAGCGCCGCGCCGGCGGCCGGGACGACCTGCCGCCACGCGGGCGCGATCAGGTCCCGCCGGCCCGCCTGGGTGACGATCGCGGCGATGAGCAGCCCGGCGGCGACCCCGCCGAGGATGCCGTAGCCGATCTCCTCCAGCAGCAGCGTGCCGGGGCTGCGCCCGCCGGAGATCTCCGACTCGACGTCGGCGAACGCGACCGCCGCGAACAGCAGCGGCACGCAGATGCCGTCGTTCAGACCGCTCTCGACGTTGAGCCCCTGGCGGATGCGCTGCGGCACGCGCGGCTCCGTCACGACCGCCTGCCCGAGCGCCGCATCGGTCGGCGCCAGCACGACGGCGAGGATGACCGCCTCCTCGGCGCTCAGCTCGCCGAGGACCGCCGCCGCCGCGACGGCGCCCAGCGCGATGGTGAGCGGCAGGCCGATCCCGAGCAGCCGCACCGGGACGCCGACGGTTCGGCGCAACGCCCCGAGGTCGATGCGCGAGGCGTCGGAGAACAGCACCAGCGCGAGCGTCGCCTCCGCAAGGGTGCGCACGGCCGCGCTCGAGCTCGAGACGTCGACCCCGTCGAGCACCTCGGGACCGACCAGCAGCCCGAAGGCGACGAACAGCATCGCCGCCGTGACCGGCGTCCCCGACAGCCGTCGCGAGACCGCGGCGACGCCGAGCAGCGCGAGCGCCACGAGAGCAAGGGACCACTCCATTCACGGCCCCGATGCGGGGCACGAAGCCACGTGGCGCTCGCCGTCGCCCGGTGGCCTACCGGCGGCCCCTGAGACCCCGGTCCTCGCGCCGGTCGCCGCGGTCGTCGCGGCGGTCCTCGCGGCGGTCGTGGCGGTGACCGACCACTGCGGCGGTTCCCACCACCGCCGCGGTGCGCGTCACCGGGCCGCCGATCACTCCTGGGCGTCCTCTGCGTGCCCTCGCCAGCGGCATGTCAGGCTCCTTCCTCGTCGGACTGGTCATCCGCCCCGACCGCGGCCAGCAGCGCCTGGGTCGGGATGCGGCCGTTGGCGACCAGCTGGCCGCCCGCCCGGCGCACGGCCGCGCCGAACGGCGCCGCCCACTGGTTCTCGTACACCAGGACCGCCGCGTAGCTGCCGGGCTCCAGCGCGGCGCCGATGCTCGCGACGTCGTCCTCGGCCAGCAGCATCGCCAGGTCGGCCTCCAGCGCCAGCAGCTCGCCGACCTGGCTCTCCTGCGCCTCGTTGCGCTCGGCGGCGTCCACCGACCCGTCGGCGTCCTTGCGCAGCAGCAGCAGGTCCAGCACGCGCACGAGCCCGCGGTCCACGAGCGACGTGAGCTCGGCCGCCATCTCGCCGGAGAAGTCGGCCTTGTCGGCCGGGAACTCGACCACCAGGTAGTCGACCGGGCCCAGCACATCGAGGCTGGTGTCGTCCATCGTGGCTCCTTCGGTTGTCGTGACGACCCTGACTGTGGACCGGCGGCGCCCGCCTGTCGTCCCCCGGATGGGGTGATGTCGCGACGCGTGCGGGCGCCTACGGTCCTCAGGCATGGCCCCCGCGTCCCTCCCAGTGCCGAGCATCCCGGGGGCGCCGGCGGCCTTCCACCTGCTGGCCAAGCCCACCGGCGCGGTGTGCAACCTGGACTGCGCGTACTGCTTCTTCCTCTCCAAGGAGATGCTCTATCCGGGCAGCCGGTTCAGGATGGCCGACGAGCTGCTGGAGACCTACGTGCGCCAGCTCGTGGAGGCCCATGCCGGCGCGCCGGTCGTCGAGGTCGCCTGGCAGGGCGGCGAGCCGACGCTGATGGGGCTGCCCTTCTTCCGCCGCGCGGTCGAGCTCGTCGATCGGTACCTGCATCCCGGGCAGCGCGCCGTCTACACGATGCAGACCAACGGCACCAAGCTGGATGCCGAGTGGGCGGCGTTCTTCCGCGAGCACGACGTGCTCGCCGGGATCTCGATCGACGGCCCGCGCGAGATCCACGACACCCACCGCGTGACCAAGGGCGGGCGCGGCAGCTTCGACGCGGTCATGCGCGGGCTGGGGCACCTGCGCGACGGCGGCGTCGAGTTCAACGTGCTGACCACCGTGCACGCGGCCAACGAGCAGCGCGGCCGCGAGGTCTACCGCTTCCTGCGCGACGCGTGCGGCGCGCGCTTCATGCAGTTCATCCCGATCATCGAGCGCGTGGCCGGCGCCGCCGACCCGGAGGCGCCGCGGTCGTCCTGGCGTGACCGCCCGCTGTACGTGCAGGAGGGCGCCGGCGTCACGTCACGCTCGGTGACCGCCGACGGCTACGGTCGCTTCCTGATCGACGTCTTCGAGGAGTGGGTGCGCCGCGACGTCGGCGAGGTGTACGTGCAGATGTTCGACACCACGCTGGCCAACTGGGTGGGCGAGACGGGCGGCATGTGCGTGCACTGCGAGACCTGCGGGCTGGCGCTCGCGCTCGAGCACA
Source organism: Solirubrobacterales bacterium (assembly GCA_016215085.1). Classification (GTDB taxonomy): domain Bacteria; phylum Actinomycetota; class Thermoleophilia; order Solirubrobacterales; family Solirubrobacteraceae; genus Baekduia. The sequence goes on from JACRMD010000235.1 coordinate 17,653, forward strand.
CCGGCGACGTCTTCTCCTGCGACCACTTCGTCGAGCCCGCGTACCGGCTCGGCAACATCACCGAGCGCCATCTGCTCGAGCTCGTCGCCTCCGACCGGCAGCGGGCGTTCGGCCGGGCGAAGGCCGACACGCTGCCCCGCCACTGCCGCGAGTGCGACGTGCGGTTCGCCTGCCACGGCGGCTGCCCGAAGGACCGCTTCACCACCACGCCCGATGGCGAGCCCGGGCTCAACTACCTGTGCCCGAGCTTCAAGCGCTTCTTCGCCCACGTGACCGAGCCGATGGAGGAGATGGCGCGGCTGCTCGCGCTCGGGCGCGCGCCCGCCGAGATCATGCGCGCGCCCGCGAGCGACGGGTGAGGTCGCTCACCGGTCCGCCTCGTGGCGGCGAGCCGCGTGTAGTAGTCCGGGAACTCGTTGAGGTGCGCGAGCGCGATCTTGCCCGTGAGGACGAGGTCGTCGCCCGTCACGTCGGTCGCCGGGTCGCGCGCGCCGTGCTCGAGCTCGACCTCCATCCCCGCCCGGAACTGCTCCACGTCGAAGCTCGACGACGCCCAGTCGATGCCGATCCGCTCACCGATCCTCGTGGCCTCGTCGGTGCTGACACTGCCGTGTCCGGTCATGGGTGGCTCCTTGCGTGTGTCATCGCCCGCGCCTACTGGCGCGCCATGTGGAGCGCGAGCTCGGCCTCGGGGTCGCTGATCAGCTCACCGCTGAGGTCGACGGTGACCGTCTGCAGCGTCCCGGTGAAGCGGAACGGCGCCCGGTAGTCGTCGCTCACCGTCGATCCCGGGTCGGCGCCGCAGGTCAGCGCGCCGGGGTTGAAGGCGAACGGCGTGGTGTACGGGACATCGAGGTCGCCGGCGAGCCGGTCGTCGACGTAGAGCTGGAAGCGGCCGGGCATGCCGTGGCCCTGGGCGAGGTCGGGCTGTCCGTGCGGCTCGAACTCGAAGCGCAGCGCGTGCCGGCCCGGGCTCAGCTCCGTGTCGGACGCGACGTGCAGCAGCTCACGGCCCACCCAGTTGTGGGTGTAGTGCAGGCGGCGGTCCTTGACGTAGAAGGTGAAGCCGCCCGCGGAGGTGCCCTGCGCGAGCAGCACGCCCTCGGCGCCGGCGTCGGGGATCTCCACGTCGGCGGTGATGCTGTGCGGGCGGTTGAGCACGCGCGGGCCGGCGAAGAACGGCACCGACTGCGTCCCGGGGTGGTAGATGAACCGGTCCCTGGGCGCCGCGACGAGCGGCTTCTCGCCGGCCAGCCGCGCCAGGCCGCTGGCGTCCACGGGCATCACGTCGTACTTGCCGGCCTCGACGTACCAGGTGGCGATCATCGCGATCAGGCGGTCGCGCTGCCCCTCGGCCAGGTCGTGGCACTCGGCGGGGTCGTCGGCCACGTGGTAGAGCTCCCAGCCCTTGGCGTCGAGCTCCGCCAGGGTCTCGGCGGAGATCGGCTCGCCGAACGGCTTGCCGGCCTCGGCGAACGACGGGCCGGGCCACGGGCACACCGCTCGCCAGCCGTCGTGGTAGATCGAGCGGTGGCCCATCATCTCGAAGTACTGCGTCGTCCGGCGGCTCGGCGCCGCGGGGTCGTCGAAGGTGTGCGCCAGGCTGACGCCGTGCAGCGGCGACTGCGCCACGCCGCGGATCGTCGCGGGCGGCTCGATGCCGAGCGCGTCGAGCACCGTGGGCACCATGTCGATCGCGTGGGCGTACTGCTCGCGCACCTCGCCGGCCGCCCTCATGCCCTTGGGCCAGTGGACGAGGAACGGGTCCGACGTGCCGCCGCGGTAGGTCTCGCGCTTCCAGCGCCGGAACGGCGTGTTGCCCGCGAACGTCCAGCCCCACGGGTAGTGGTTGAAGTACTTCGGCCCGCCGATCTCGTCGATCGCGGCGAGGCTGTCCTCGAAGGGCTCGGGCGCGTTGTTGAAGAACTGGGCCTCGTTGGTGGTCCCGGTCGGGCCGCCCTCGGCGCTGGCGCCGTTGTCGGAGATCGCCATGATCAGCGTGTTGTCGAGCTCCCCGATGGTCGCGAGGTGGTCGAGCAGCCGCCCGATGTGCTCGTCGGTGTGGCTCAGGAAGCCCGCGAAGACCTCCATCATCCGCGCGTACAGGCGCCGCTGGTCATCCGTCAGCGACTCCCACGCGGGCACGTCGGGGTCGTGGCGCGACAGCTCGGCGTCCCGCGGGACGATCCCGAGCTCCTTCTGGCGCGCGAACACCTTCTCGCGGTAGGCGTCCCAGCCGTCGTCGAAGGCGCCGTGGTAGCGGTCGGCCCACTCCTTGGGCACGTGGTGCGGCGCGTGCGTCGCGCCGGGGCAGAAGTGCAGGTAGAACGGCTTGTCGGGGTCGATCTGCTTGGCGTCGGAGATGAACTCGATGGCGTGGTCGACGAGATCCTCGGTGAGGTGGTAGCCCTCCTCCGGCGTCCGCGGCGGCTCGACCTGGTGGTTGTCGTAGACCAGGTCCGGGTCCCACTGGCTCGTGTCGCCGCCGAGGAACCCGTAGTAGCGCTCGAAGCCGCGACCCAGCGGCCAGCGGTCGTACGGCCCGGCCGCCGTCTCCTGGCTGGAGGGGATCAGGTGCCACTTGCCGACCATGTACGTGCTGTAGCCGCGCGCGAGCAGCATCTCCGACAGGAACCCGTTCTCGAACGGGATCAGCCCGTTGTAGCCCGGGAAGCCCGTCGCCATCTCGGTGATGCACGCCATCGCGTTGCTGTGGTGGTTGCGCCCCGTGATCACGCACGACCGGCTCGGCGAGCACAACGCCGTCGTGTGCATGTTGTTGTACAACAGCCCGCGCTCGGCCAGGCGGTCGAGGTTCGGCGTCGCGATCGGGCTGCCGTAGCAGCCGAGCTGGCCGAAGCCGGTGTCGTCCAGGACGATGAACAGGACGTTCGGGGCGTCCTCCGGCGCGCGCACCGGCGCCGGCCACGCCGGCTCGGACTCCTCGGCCGTCCGGCCGATCACGCCTGGGAAGGCCCTGCCCGACGGGTACTCGTTCACCGGCATCTCGACGCTCCCTCGTTGCGGATCGGTCCGGCGATCCTCCCGCTGCGGAGCCGGGTGCGCATCACCCGTACCGGATGATGTGCGGCGGCATCCCGCCTGCGACCGTGGCCGCGAGCTCGTTCAACCCGGACCGAGAGGGCGATGAGGCCATGCGAGGCATCCGCGACCGGCGCGCCGACGTGGGCGGGGTGCAGTACCAGATGCGCGAGAAGGTGTTCTCGATCGGCGACGACTTCTGGATCGAGACGCCGAGCGGCGACCGCGCCTTCAAGGTCAACGGCAAGGCGCTGCGCCTGCGCGACACGCTCGAGCTCGAGTCGCCGTCGGGCGAGACGCTCCTGAAGATCCAGGAGAAGAAGCTCCGCGTGCGCGACACGATGCAGATCGAGCGCGACGACCACACGGTCGCCACCGTCAAGAAGGCCCTCGTCGGCCTGCGGGACCGCTTCACCATCGAGATCGAGTCCGGCGGCGAGCTGAAGGCGACCGGCAACATCGTCGACCACGAGTACACGTTCGAGCGCGACGGCCGCAAGGTGGCCGAGGCCTCCAAGCGCTGGTTCCGCGTGCGCGACACCTACGGCATCGAGGTGGCGCCCGGCGAGGACGCGGCGCTGATCCTCGCCGCCGCCGTCTGCATCGACCGGATGAGCCACGACTGACGAACCCGGCCGCGATGGGAGCATCACGCGGGACGGGGCATCCGCGAGGCGCGACACGCGATCATCAGGCCGATGGACGCCGCCGCGCTTCGCGAGCACCTGCTCTCGTTCCCCGGCGCCGAGGAGACGTTCCCCTTCGGCGAGGCGACGTCGGTGTTCAAGGTCGCCGGCAGGATGTTCGCCCTCTCGCAGCTCGGCGCCGACGCGCTGCGCGTCAGCCTCAAGTGCGAGCCCGCGCTCGCCCAGGCGCTGCGCACGACGCACCCGGCGGTGCTCCCCGGCTACCACCTCAACAAGCGCCACTGGAACACCGTGGTCCTCGACGGGTCCCTGCCCGAGCAGATGGTCAAGGACATGATCGAGGACTCCTACGACCTCGTCGTCAGCGCGCTCCCGGCGTCCCGGCGCAGCGAGCTCGGGTGGACCGGGGACCGGAGCGCCTGACCGGTCAGCCGCCGAGCGGCGACGGCGGGATGCGCGGGCTCCCGTGGACCTCGGGGATGCGCATGGCGAGCTCGTCGGCGAAGCACCAGGCCCAGTCCTCGCCCGGCTCGATCGAGCGGATGACGGGGTGGCCGCTGGAGCGCGCGTGGGCGCTGGCGTGGCGCATCGGGGAGCTGTCGCAGCACCCGACGCGACCGCACTCCAGGCAGATCCGCAGGTGCACCCACTGGGTGCCCCCGGCCAGGCAGTCCACGCAGCCGTCCACCCCCTCGGGCAGCTCCGTGACGTGGACGTGGTCGAGGTGCGTGCACTGCGCCGCCATCGCGCCATCCTGTCGCGCCGGGGTGGGGAGCACAAGGAGCGAGGCGTAGGCTCCGGCCATGGCGTCCGCCGGGCTGCCGCCCTACGAGCAGTGGCGCGCGACGTGCGACACGCTGCACGCGCACACGCAGGTCCTGGGCAAGCTCGCGGTGGTGCTCGCGCCGCCCGAGCCGCAGCTCCAGCACGCCGCCCTGCGGCTGGCGCTCGCCGGGACGCCCCGGGCACACGCCCACGCAGGCCATGGGCAGGGCGATCGCGCCGGCGTCTCGGCGCGGACGACCGCGAAGCAGGCCGCCTTCCGGGACGCCATGCGCAAGCTGTGGGAGGACCACATCACCTGGACGCGGTTGGCCATCGTCAGCTTCGCGACTACGACGCCGTCCACGAGCACATCCTCATGATGGCCGACACCCTGAGCAAGGGCATCATCAAGCAGTCCCCGCGCCGGTTCCGCTGACGCGGGGTGTCCGGCCGGCTAGGCCTGCTCGATGCGCAGCAGGTTGCCCGCGGGGTCGCGCACGGCGGCGTCGCGGGCGCCCCAGGGCTGCTCGACGGGCTCCTGGAGCACCTCGGCGCCGGGCGCGCCGGCGACCTTGTCGAAGGTCGTGTCGAGGTCGTCGCTCGAGAAGTGCAGCGGACGCAGCTCGCCCTTGGCGAGCAGCGCGGCGAGGGCGTCGCCGTCCTCCTTCGAGCGGCCGGCGTGCGGCTGGGAGAGGACGAGCTGGATCTCGGGCTGGGACTCGGTCGCGAGCGTGATCCAGCGGAACTCGCCGCGCGAGACCTCGTTGCGGACGGTGAGCCCGAGCGTGTCGCGGTAGAACGCCAGGGCGGCGTCGGGGTCGTCGACGAGGACGTGCACGGCGCTGATGGAAACGGTCATGGGACCGACGCTAGGCCAGCGCGGGCGCGGATGCTTCTTCGATCCTGATCGGTTTGCGGGCGGGCCTGCGCGGTCGCGTCAGCACCATCACCTGGCATCCCGGCACGACCTCGAGCTCGCTGTGGTCGTGGGCGCGGTACGCGCTCGGCGTCTCGCCCACGACCTGCGTGAAGCGCGCGGAGAAGGAGCCGAGGCTCGTGCACCCGACCGCGAAGCAGACGTCCGTGACGCTCATGTCGCCACGCCGCAGCAGCGCCGTGGCCCGCTCGATGCGGCGCGTCATCAGGTAGGAGTACGGCGTCTCGCCGTAGGCCTCGCGGAAGCGGCGGCTGAAGTGGCCCTCCGACATCAGCGCGGTGCGGGCCAGGGCGGCGACGTCGAGCGGCTGGTCGTACTCGCGGTCCATCCGGTCGCGGGCACGGCGCAGGCGCCGCAGCTCGTCGAGGTCCATGGCGCCCATGCCCACATTGTGCCCGACAGCGATCAGGATCCGAGAAGCGCGACGGCCGGGCCGCTTCTAGGGTGCTCGCCATGCACGCCGCCGACACCCACGACCTCATCCGCGTCCACGGCGCACGCGTCAACAACCTCAAGGACGTCAGCGTCGCGATCCCCAAGCGCCGGCTCACGGTCTTCACCGGCATCTCCGGCTCGGGCAAGAGCTCGCTGGTGTTCGGGACGATCGCCGCGGAGTCCCAGCGGCTGATCAACGAGACCTACAGCGCCTTCGTGCAGGGCTTCATGCCGACGATGGCGCGGCCCGAGGTCGACGTCCTCGACGGGCTGACGACGGCGATCTCGGTCGACCAGCAGCGGATGGGCGGCGACGCACGCTCGACGGTGGGCACCGCCACCGACGCCAACGCGATGCTGCGCATCCTCTTCAGCCGCCTCGGCGAGCCGCACATCGGTCCGCCCAGCGCGTATGCCTTCAACGTCCCCTCGGTCCGGGCAAGCGGCGGGATCACGGTCGAGCGCGGCGCGCGCAAGACCTACGACGAGGCCAAGTCGCTCAACGAGGGCGCGATCACCGTCCCCGGCTACAGCATGGACGGCTGGTACGGGCGCATCTTCCGCGGCTGCGGCTTCTTCGACCCGGACAAGCCGATCCGCAAGTACACCAAGAAGGAGCGCGACGCCCTGCTCCACCAGGAGCCGACGAAGATCAAGGTCGACGGCATCAACCTGACCTACGAAGGGCTGATCCCCAAGATCCAGAAGTCGATGCTCTCCAAGGACGTCGACGCGCTGCAGCCGCACGTGCGCGCCTTCGTCGAGCGGGTGGTCACCTTCAGCACCTGCCCGGAGTGCGACGGGACCCGGCTGAGCGAGGGCGCGCGGTCGTCGAAGATCGAGGGCACCAGCATCGCCGACGCCTGCGCGATGCAGATCAGCGACCTCGCCGGCTGGGTGCGCGGCCTGGACGAGCCGTCGGTCGCCCCGCTGCTCGAGGCGCTGGGGCGGACCCTCGACTCGTTCGTGGAGATCGGCCTGGGCTACCTCTCGCTGGACCGGCCGTCGGGCACGCTGTCGGGCGGCGAGGCGCAGCGCACCAAGATGATCCGCCACCTCGGCTCCGCGCTCACCGACGTCACCTACGTCTTCGACGAGCCGACGACCGGCCTGCACCCGCACGACATCCAGCGGATGAACGACCTGCTGCTGCGGCTGCGCGACAAGGGCAACACGGTGCTCGTCGTCGAGCACGAGCCGGACACGATCGCGATCGCCGACCACGTCGTCGACCTCGGGCCCGGCGCCGGCACGGCGGGCGGCAGCGTCTGCTTCGAGGGCGCCGTCGAGGCGCTGCGCGCGAGCGACACCACCACCGGCCGCCACCTCGACGACCGCGCCGGGCTCAAGGAGGCCGTGCGGGCGCCCACCGGCGCGCTGGAGATCCGCGGCGCCGCGACCCACAACCTGCGCGACGTCGACGTCGACATCCCGCTCGGGGTGCTGGTCGTCGTCACCGGCGTGGCGGGCTCGGGCAAGAGCTCGCTCGTGCACGGGTCGATCCCCGCGAGCGCGGGCGTGGTCTCGATCGACCACTACCCGATCGGCGGCTCGCGCCGGAGCAACCCGGCCACGTACACCGGCCTGCTGGACCCGATCCGCAAGGCGTTCGCGAAGGCCAACGGCGTCAAGCCGGCGCTGTTCAGCGCCAACTCCGAGGGCGCCTGCCCGACGTGCAACGGCATCGGCGTCGTCTACACCGACCTGGCGATGATGGCCGGCGTCGCCAGCACCTGCGAGGAGTGCGAGGGGCGGCGGTTCCAGGCGGCCGTGCTCGAGCACCGCCTCGGCGGCCGCGACATCAGCGAGGTGCTCGCGATGCCGGTGGCCGAGGCGCTGGAGTTCTTCGGCGCGGGCGAGGCGCACACGCCGGCCGCGCACAAGGTGCTCGTCCGGCTCGCCGACGTCGGGCTCGGCTACCTCAGCCTCGGCCAGCCGCTCACCACGCTGTCGGGCGGTGAGCGCCAGCGGCTCAAGCTGGCCGTCCAGATGGCCGAGGACGGCGGCGTCTACGTCCTCGACGAGCCGACGACCGGCCTGCACCTGGCCGACGTCGAGCAGCTGCTCGGCCTGCTCGACCGGCTCGTCGACGCCGGCAAGTCGGTGATCGTCGTCGAGCACCACCTGGCGGTGATGGCGCACGCCGACTGGATCGTCGACCTCGGCCCCGGCGCGGGCCACGACGGCGGCCGGATCGTCTTCGAGGGCACGCCGGCCGACCTCGTCGCCGCCCGCTCCACCGTCACCGGCGAGCACCTCGCGGCGTACGCCGGCGCCTGAGGGCATCACCCGATGTGGATGAGGCGCGCCGGCCCGGGCCGCGCTGCAATGGGTGCACGATGTCGGTCGAGCCCAGCACCCGCGCCCCGGCCGGGACGCAGCTCGCGGCCTGGAGCGCGAAGGCGCTCCTGGGCAGCGCCGGCGTGCTGCTCGTCGGCGGCGCTGTCTGGTACGCGCGCTCGGCGACCGTGCCGCTGATCGTCGCCGCGCTGATCAGCACCCAGCTGATCCCGCTCGTCACGTGGGCGTGCGCCCGCGGCGTCCCGCGCGGCCTGGCCATCACGGGCAGCCTCCTGCTCGTCATCGCGATCGCCGTGGGGCTGACGTGGGTGTTCGTCGACTCGCTGTTCGGCAACCTCGGCGGCGTCGGCGACGACATCAGCCAGGGCGTCGACGACGCGATCGCCTGGCTGCAGGGCAACAGCGACTGGGTCGCGCAGCACGAGGACGACATCCGCAGGTTCCTGGAGGGGATCCTGCCCGCCGCCAAGGACGCCGCCGCGGGCCTGCTGACCGGCGCGCTCGGCGGCCTCTCCTTCACCGCGCAGCTGGTCAGCGGCGCGCTGCTGGCGCTCGTGTTCCTGCTCTACCTGCTCACCGGCGGCGACGCGATCTGGCAGTGGGTCGAGGAGCGGTTCGACCCGAGCCGCCGCGACCGCGTGCGGGCCGGCGGCGCCGCCGCTTGGCGTGCCGCGCTGCCCGGGCCTGGTCTGCCGCGCCGGATGCCTGCCCCGGCTGTCTGCCGGCCAGTTGCAGACGGCGGCCCGGCCTTCAGGCCTCGGCCAATGCCCCGGCCGTGGCGCCGAAGGCCTGCTTGGCCGTGCGCTCCGGGTCGTCGCTGGCCAGGATGTCGTGCAGCCGGCTGGCCAGGCGGCGGGTGTCGGCGCGCAGGATGCGCTGCTTGACCGCGGCGATCTGCGTCGGGTGCATCGAGAAGCTGCGCAGCCCCATGGCCAGCAGGATCTCGGTGAAGGCCACGTCGCCGGCCATCTCGCCGCACACGCACACGCTCTTGCCGCCCAGGCGGCTGAAGTGGATGGTGTCGGCCACCAGGCGCAGGATGGCCGGATGCCACGGGTCGTAGAGGTGGCTCACCGCCTCGTCGGCCCGGTCGATGGCCAGCGTGTACTGGATCAGGTCGTTGGTGCCGATCGAGACGAAATCGAAGTGCCGCAAAAAGGTGGGCAGCATCAGGTGGGCCAGCATGGGGATGAGCAGCCGCACCCGGCCGTGGGCCGAGGCGCGCAGGATGGCGCGCAGCTGCTGGCGGAACATGCCGGGCTCCGACAGGCTCCAGCGGATGGCGCGCAGGCCCAGCGCCGGGTTGAGCTGCGTCTCGTGGCGCAGCTCGTGGCTGGTCATGCGGTCCATCGGCTTGTCGGCGCCGATGTCCACCGTGCGGATGGTCACCGGCAGGCCGTTCATCGCGGTGACGACCGACTTGTAGGCCTCGTACTGCTCGTCCTCGGACGGCTGCTTGCCGCCGCGGTTCATGAACAGGAACTCGCTGCGGACCAGGCCCACGCCCTGTGCGCCGGACTCCATCGCCGCGGGCGCATCGCCGGGCAGCTCGATGTTGGCCAGCAGCTCGATGCGCTCGCCGTCCAGTGTCACGGCCGGCGTGTGGCGCAGCCGGGCCAGGCGCTCGCGCTCCAGCTCGCTCTGGCGCTGGCGGAAGCGGTACTCCTCCAGCACGATGGGCGAAGGGTCCACGATCACCAGGCCGGCGTCGCCGTCGATGATCACCCAGTCGTCCTGACGGATCAGGCTGGAGGCCTGGCGCGCGCCCACCACCGCCGGGATGTCGAGGCTGCGCGCCACGATCGCCGTGTGGGACGTCTTGCCGCCCACGTCGGTGACGAAGCCGGTGAACACGCTGCGCTTGAACTGCAGCATGTCGGCCGGCGAGATGTCGGACGCCACCAGCACCAGCGGGTCTTCGCCGCCGAAGTCGCGCGGGCGCACCGGCGAGCCGCCGGGCCCGCCATTGAGCGACGACAGCGGGCTGCCATGCCCCAGGCTGCGCAGCAGCCGCTCGACCACCTGCTCCAGGTCGGCCTTGCGCTCGCGCAGGTAGGGGTCGTTCATCTCGTCGAACTGCCGGGCCAGCACCTCCAGCTGGGCTGAGAGCGCCCACTCGGCGTTGTAGTGCCGCTCGGTGATCCACTGGCGCGCGGCGCCGATCAGCGCCTCGTCGTTGACGAGCATCAGGTGCACGTCCAGCAGCGCGGCCAGCTCGGCCGGCGCATCGGCCGGCAGGTCACGCTTGAGCGCCTCGAACTCGCCCTCCACCGTGACGCGAGCCGTGTCCAGCCGCACCAGCTCGGCGTCGATCGCCGGGCCCTCGACGAAGTAGTGATCCACATCGACCCGGCTGGACGCGACCAGCACCGCGCGGCCGATGGCCACGCCGCGCGAGACGGCCAAACCGAAGATCTGCAGGCTCATGCGCGGGGATGCTACCAGCGGGGTTTGCCCCCAAGGGACAGGGGTAACGCGGCGCATGCCGGGCGCCTGCACACCGGGGCGAGCCTTGTCACGACGCCGTCATGCGAGGGTCATGCCAGGGTCATGCGCGGCGCCCACACTGCGCGCCAGGCCATCGCCCGACGGCCCCACCCGGAGACACCCATGCGGGACCTGCCGCTGCCCACGCTGCCCATCTCGGAGATCCGCGCACCCCGGAGGTCGCTTCACCGCCGCGCCGCGTCGGCTGCGCAGCCCGATGTGGATGGCGACGCCGTCCGGCTGGAGGTCTCTTGGGCGCGCAGTGAAGGCGAGGTTCTGGAGGCGCAGCGCCTGAGATACCGCGTCTTCGCCGAGGAGATGGGCGCGC
>JACRMD010000175.1 GCA_016215085.1 Solirubrobacterales bacterium
GCAGGATGGCCACGTCGTGGCCGCGCTCGCGCAGCGCGCGGACGAGGCCGTCCCAGACGACCTCGTAGCCCCCGTCCGAGGGGTCGGGCGGGCGGTTGCCGACCGTGACGACGCGCATGGGTGCCGGAGCCTAGGCTGTGCGGCGATGAGCGTTCCCGCCGAGATCTTCAAGGCCTACGACATCCGCGGCATCCACGGCGAGCAGCTCGGGCCCGACACGGCCGAGCAGATCGGCCGCGCGTTCACCCGCGTGATCGCCCAGCTTTCCGGCAAGCCGGCGACCGAGCTGCGGCTCGGCCTCGGCCGCGACATGCGCCTCACGGCGCCGGAGATGGCCGCCCGCTACCGCGCCGGGATGATTGCCGAGGGTGCGACGGTGCTCGACGCCGGGCAGGTCGGCACCGAGATGTTGTACTACCTGGTCGGCTCCCGCGGCCTCGACGGCGGCCTCATGTGCACGGCCTCGCACAACCCGAAGGCCTACACCGGCGCCAAGCTCGTCAAGGAGGGCGCGATCGCCCTGTCGGGCGACGAGGGCATCCAGGACATCCGCCGGATGATCGACGAGGGCCTCGGCGAGCCCGCCGCGCAGCCCGGCCACGCCCAGGAGATCGACGTCTACGAGGAGTTCCAGCAGGCCGCCCTGGGGTTCATCGACCCGTCGCAGGTCAAGCGGCTGAAGGTCGTCGTCGACGGCGGCAACGGCATGGCCGGGCCGATGGTCGGCCCGGTCCTGGAGAAGCTGGGCCTCGAGGTCGTCGAGACCTACTGGGTGCCCGACGGCGAGTTCCCCGACCACGAGCCCAACCCGCTGCTCGAGGAGAACCGCCGGTTCATCATGGACAAGGTGATCGCCGAGCAGGCCGACCTGGGCATCGCGTGGGACGGCGACGCCGACCGCTGCTTCTTCATCGACGACACCGGCCGCTTCGTCGACGGCGACTTCATGACGGCGATCCTCGCCGAGCACCTGCTCGGCAAGAAGCCCGGCAGCCACATCCTCTACGACGCCCGCGCCTCCCGCGCGGTGCCCGACACCGTCGAGGCCGCCGGCGGCACGGCGCACATCAACCGCGTCGGGCACGCGTTCTTCAAGACCCGCATGCGCGACGAGGGCGCGATCTTCGGCGGCGAGGTCTCCGGCCACTACTACTTCCACGACTTCTACAACGCGGACTCCGGCACGGTCCCCGCGCTGCTGATCCTCGAGAAGCTCTCGGTCGAGGGCGCGACGATGAGCGAGCTGCTGGAGCGCTACCGCTCCAAGTACTTCATCTCCGGCGAGATCAACTCCGAGGTCAGCGACGGCAAGGCGAAGATGGCCGAGCTCGAGGAGCGCTACGGCAAGGCCGACGGCGCGAAGGTCACCCACGTCGACGGCGTCTCGGTGGACTTCGACGACTGGCACTTCAACGTCCGCCCGTCGAACACCGAGCCGCTGCTGCGCCTGACGCTCGAGAGCGTCGTCAGCCAGGAGGACATGGAGCGCCGCCGCGACGAGGTCCTCGGGGTCATCCGCTCGTAGCCCGGCGGAAGTGCACGCGGCGGAACGGGCCGACGGCGCTCGAGCCGTCCTCGGTCCAGCCCAGGTGCGCGTAGATCGCGCGGTTCTCGGTCATCAGCTCGTTCGTGTAGAGGCGCAGCTCGGGCAGGCCGCGCCGGCGCGCCTCCGCGTCGGCGTGGTCGAGCAGGCGGCGGCCGAGGCCGGCGCCGTGGCGGGCCGGGTCGACCGCGAGGTTGTCGACGAGCAGGTGGTCCTCGGCCGCGACGAGGACCACCGCGCCGGCGAGCGCGCCGCCGTCCTCCAGCAGCCACACCTGGCCGGCGGCGACCTGCGCCGCGTGATCCTCGTCCATCGGGGCCGGGCGGACGCCCAGCCGCGGCACGTAGTGGGCGTAGGCGCGCTGCACGAGGTCGTGGAACGCGGGGACGTCGTCGGGCTGGGCGAGGCGGAGGTCCATGGGCGCGTAGTGTTCCGCCGATGCCCGACGGCATCCACTGCCTGCCGATCCCCACGCCGTTCGCCGTCGGCCGGGTCAACTGCTACCTGGTCGAGGACGAGCCGCTCACCCTCGTCGACACCGGGCCCAACAGCGGCACGTCGCTGACCCGGCTCGAGCGCGCGCTGGCCGAGCACGGCCACCGCGTCGAGGACCTCCGGCGCATCGTCCTGACCCACCAGCACCCCGACCACATCGGGCTCGCGCAGATCCTCGTCGAGCGCAGCGGCGCGGAGCTGTGCGCGCTGGACCGCCTGGCCCCGTGGCTGGCCGGCTACGCGGAGAGCATGGAGCGCGACGACGCGTTCGCCGAGGCGATCATGCTGCGCAACGGCGTCCCGGCGGACGTCACGAGCGCGCTGCGCTCGGTCACGCGGATGGCGCGCGCGTGGGGCGGCGCCGCGACCGTCACGACGCCGCTGTCCGCCGGCGGCGAGCTGCGCTTCGCCGGGCGCACGTGGACCGTGCACCACCGCCCCGGCCACTCGCCGTCGGACACGGTCTTCCACGACGCCGAGCGCCGCCAGCTCATGGGCGGCGACCACCTGATCGGCCACATCTCCTCCAACCCGCTCGTCAGCCGGCCGCTGGAGGGCGGCGAGCCGCAGGACCGCCCGCGCGCGCTGATGATCTACCTCGACTCGCTGGCGGCCACCCGCGAGATGGACGTCGACCTGGTGTGGGCGGGGCACGGCGAGCCGGTCCGCGACCACCGGACGCTGATCGACGAGCGCGCGCGCCTGCACGAGCGCCGCGCGGAGAAGATCGCCGGCCTGATCGCCGAGCAGCCCCGCAGCGCGCACGAGATCGCGACGGCGATGTGGGGCGGCATCGCGCTGACGCAGGCGTACCTGACGCTGTCGGAGGTGCTCGGCCACGTCGACCTGCTGCTCGACCGCGGCGCGGTGATCGAGGACGTCCAGGACGGCGTCGTGCGCTTCGCGCCCGCCTAGCCGGCCTCGACGTTGCGCCGCAGGTGGTCGTGGTAGCCGGCGAACTGCCTGGCGATCACGCGCTGCACGACCGGGCCGAGGAAGCGCATCGGCCCGCGAAGCTCGCCCTCGGCGACGAACGCGACGCGGGTCCCGTCCGCGTCGGGCGTGAACGTCCAGCGCCCGTCGATCGGCTGCGGCCCGTCGACGATGTGCGTCCCGAAGCGGCTCGGGCGCTCGAACTCGCTGAACTCGACGAGCTGCTCGAACTCCTTCCCGCCCGGCGGCTTCGTGCGCTCGCGGACGCGCGTGCCGAGGCCGACCGGCCCGGGCGTCACCTGCTCGACGTGCGTCTTGCTCGTCTGCCACTCGGCGAGGTGCGCGGGGTCGGTGACGTAGTCGAAGACCGCCTCCGGCGGGCGCCCGACGCGGAAGGTCTGCTCGATGCGCATGGTGCGCGCGAGCCTAGTCCTGCACGGGGTCCCCGAGGGGAAGCCTCTGGCGCTCGCGCAGGACCAGCAGCGCGTCGCGCCACTGCGCCGCGAGCTCGGGCACGGCGAGGATCGCCTCCAGCGCGGCGGCGTGGGCGCGGTCGCGGTAGGTGACGCGCGTGACCTCGGCGACCGAGACCGCGCTGACGCGCTCGACCAGCTCGAGCGCGTCGCCGGCGCCCACGTCTCCCTCGTCGAGCACACGCAGGTACCAGCCGCTGCGCAGCCCGTGGGACAGCAGCCTGGGCAGCGTGCGCATGCCCCATCGCGCGGCGACCTTGAAGCACGGCCCGCGCGGCTGGCTGACCTGCACGACCGCGCCGCCCAACGTGTAGGTGTCGCCGATGTGGACCGCGGCGTCGGCGAGCCCCTCGATCGTCAGGTTCTCGCCGAAGGCGCCGGGGTCGAAGCGGTGCTGCAGCTCCTCGCCGAGCGCGAGCTGGTGCTCGCGGGCGAAGCAGCAGACCGCCTTGTCCGGGCCGCCGTGGACGGTCAGGTCGGCCTGCTCGTCGCCCGCGAACCCGGTCGCCGACAGCCCGATGCGGCCCGCGACGGGCTTCTTGACGATGGCGCTGGGCACCCGCCTGCCGCGCCACGGCACGGTCGCCGCGGCGCCGACCTGGAGGCTGAGGACCCGGCCCGTCACAGCGCCTCCGCCACCACGCGGTCGACGCCCGCTGCCGTCGCATCCCAGGTGAACGGCGCCGCGCGCGCCGGGCCGGCCTGCGCGAAGGCGGGGAAGTCCAGCGCGCGCTCGACGGCCGCCGCGACCGCCTCGGGGTCGGTCGGGTCCACGAGCAGCGCGGCGTCGCCGCAGACCTCGGGCAGCGCGCCGCGGTCGGCCACGACGGTCGGCGTGCCGCAGGCCAGCGCCTCCAGCGCGGTGAGCCCGAAGCCCTCGTAGAGCGAGGGCAGGACGAACGCGGCGGCGTTGGCGTACAGGCCCGGCAGCGACGCGTCGTCGACGTGGCCCAGCGCGCGGACGCCGCGCGCGTCGGCCTGGGCGCGGAACTGCGGCCGGTCGCCGCCGGCCGTGACGAGCTCGTAGCCGCGGGCCGCCAGCCGGTGCGCCGTGAGCTCGAGCACGGCGAGGTTCTTGCGGGCGGTGCGGCTGGCGACCGTCAGGACGTAGGGGCGCGTGAGGCCGAGGACCGGCGGCAGGCCGGGGCGGAACCGCGGGTCGACGCCGCCCGGCACGACGTGCGCGTCGACGCCCAGCAGCTCGCGCACCTCGTCGCGCGAGAACGCCGACGGCACGATCACGCTGCGCGCGTGCCGGGCGATCCGCGGCAGCACGGTCCGCTGCCAGCGGACGTACAGCCCCGAGTACCAGCGCGGCTCGCGCAGCGGCGCGACGTCGTGGATCACCACCACCGTGCGCCGCGACGCGACCGGCGCCAGGTTGGCCGGGCACAGCAGCAGCTGGGCCCGCCGGGCCGGGAGCACGAGCTGCTCCCACGCGTGGCCGGTGCGGTGCGACAGCGCGGCCGGCGGGCGCGCGACCGCGTAGCGGCCGGGGTGCAGCGCGGGCAGCCGGGCGGCGAGCTCGCGCGCCCAGCGCTCGACGCCGCCGAGCTCCGGCCGGGCGGCCGCGCGGGCGTCGATGAGGACCGGCGGCCGGGCGCCGCCGCTCACTCGGGCGGCGCCGTGGCGCTGTTCTCGATCGCGACGAGGTGCTCGACGTTGGCCGCGTCGCCGGGGTCGGTGCTCGCGGCGCCCGCGAACCACCCGTCGAGGATCTCGCCGAGCTCGGCCTCCGACGTCGTGCGCAGCGAGAGCGCGAGCACGTTGGCGTCGTTCCACCGGCGCGCGCCCTCCGCGGTCGCCGCGTCGGCGCACAGCGCGGCGCGCACGCCGGCGACCTTGTTGGCGGCGATCGACGCGCCGGTGCCCGTCCAGCAGCACACGACGGCCTGCTCGGCGCGGCCGTCGGCCACGTCGCGCGCGGCCGCCTCGGCGCACCACGCCCAGTCGTCGCGCTCCTCGGGCGACAGCGCGCCGTGCGCCGCGACGACGTCGTGGCCGCGGCGCCGGAGCTCGTCGGCGAGCGTGCGGGCAACGCCCACCTGCTCGTCCGCTGCGACCGCGATCCGCACCGCGATCGAGTATGACAGCGACATGGTCGCCGTCGCGGTCGTCAGCCACGAGACGCGGGAGCTGCTCGCCGCGTGCCTCGAGGCGCTGCGCGGCGAGGCCGACCAGGTCATCGTGGTGGACAACGCGTCGGCCGACGGGTCGGCGGCGATGGTGCGCGAGCGCTTCCCCGAGGTCACGCTCGTCGCGAGCGCGGAGAACCTCGGCTTCGGCCCCGCCGTCAACCTCGCCGCGCGGCGGACCGCCGCGCCGTGGCTGGTGCCGATGAACGCCGACGTGGAGGTGCGCCCGGGCGCGCTGGCCGCGCTCGTCGCCGCCGGCGAGCGCCACCCGCGCGCCGGCGTCCTGGCCCCCAAGCTCGTCACGCCCGACGGCGCCTGGCAGCACAGCGTCCACCCCTTCCCCACGCTGCCGGTCGCCGCCGCGTTCCACCTCGCCCCGCGGCGCGCGCTCGGCCGCCGGCTGGCGTTCGAGGGCCACGTCGACCCGGACGCCCCGCGCGCGGTCGACTGGGCCCACGGCGCGCTGCTGCTCGTCCGCCGCAGCGCGTGGGAGGCCGCCGGCGGCTTCGACCCCGGGCAGTGGCTCTACGCCGAGGACCTCGACCTGTGCTGGCGCGTGCGCCGCGCCGGGTTCACCGTCCGCTACGAGCCGTCGGCCGTCGCCGTGCACCACGTCAGCGCCGCGACCGCGCAGGCGTTCGGCGAGGCCCGCCACGCGCGCGCCCAGGCTGCCGCCTACGCGTGGATGCGCCGCCGCCGCGGGCCCGCCCGCACCCGCGCGTACGCCGGGCTGTCGTGGGCGAGCGCGAGCGTCCGCGCGCGGCTGACCGGGGGCTGGCGACGCGACCGGCTGCGAGAGTACGCGCGGTGGCATCGCGAGGGGTGGCGGGCGGCGAGGTGAGCACGCGGGTCGCGCGCGCCGGCTCGCTGCGCGCGCTCGCGGCCCGCGGCACGATCGTCACCTCGGTCTTCCTCGTCGCCGTCGCGGCGCTCACGCTCGTGCGCGGCTTCGTCGTCGCGCGCTTCGTCACGCCGGAGCAGTACGGCGTCTGGGGCGTCCTGGTCATCGCGCTCGGCACGCTGCTGTGGCTGCGCCAGGTCGGCATCGGCGACCGCTTCGTGGCCCAGGACGAGCCCGACGAGGAGCTCGCGTTCCAGAAGGCCTTCACCCTGGAGCTGCTCGTCGCCGGCGCGTTCACGCTGCTGCTGCTCGCCGCGCTGCCGGTCGTCGCGCTGGTCTACGGGCGCACCGACGTGCTCGCGCCGGGGCTCGTGCTCATCACGGTCGTGCCCGCGCTCGCGCTGCAGGCGCCGGTCTGGGTCGCGTGGCGGCGGCTGCAGTACGTCCGCCAGCGGGCGCTGCAGTCGATCGACCCGGTCGTCGGCCTCGTCGTGTCGGTCGGCCTGGCCGTGGCGGGCGCCGGGACGTGGGCGCTGGTGCTCGGCGTCGTCGCCGGCGCGTGGGCGCAGGCGCTCGTGGCCGTGGCGCTCTCGCCGCACCCGCTGCGCCTGCGCTACGACCGCGGCACCGCGCGCCGCTACGCGGCGTTCTCGTGGCCGCTGCTGGCGGCGTCGGGCGCAGGCATCGTCGTCGCCCAGGGCTCGATGCTCGCGACCGAGGACGCGCTGGGCATCGCCGCCGCCGGCGCGGTCACCCTGGCCGGCACGGTCTCGCAGTTCGCCGACCGCGTCGACCAGGCGGTGACCGGCGCGCTGTACCCCGCGGTCTGCGCGGTGCGCGACCGCGTCGACGTCCTGCACGAGTCGTTCGTGAAGTCCAACCGCCTGGCGCTCATGTGGGCGATGCCCTTCGGCGCCGGCCTCGCGCTCTTCGCCCCCGCGCTGATCGACGTGCTCGGCGAGGACCGCTGGGGCCCGGCCACCACGCTCGTCGGCGCCTTCGGCCTCCTGGCCGCGGTCAACCACCTCGGCTTCAACTGGGACGCGTACTTCCGGGCCCGCGAGGAGACCCGGCCGCTGGCCGTCGGCGCCGCCGCCATGACCGCCGCGTTCCTGGCCGGCATCCCGTTCGTGTGGATCCTCGACGACCTCGACGGCGTGGTCGTCGCCCTCGCCGCCACGACCGCCGCCGGCCTGGCGGTGCGCGCGGTCTACCTGCGGCGGCTCTTCGCCGGCTTCGCGCTGGGCCGCCACGCGCTGCGCGCGGTCGCGCCGGTCGTGCCCGCGGTCGCCCTCACGCTCGCGCTCCGTGCCGCCGGCGTCCCCGACGGCGCGCTGCTCGCCGTCTACGCCGCCATGGTGGCGGCTGCGACCTGGTGGCTCGAGCGCGACCTCCTGCGGGAGGCGACCGGGTACCTGCGCACGCGCTGAACGCGTCGCGCTACGTTCCGGTCCGATGCGGCGGGGGTCCACGGACGGCACGTGGTGGGAGCGGCGGCGGCTGCTGCGCCGGGCGCGCGCGGCGGGCGCCGAGATCCGCACCCCGTTCCGCCTCCCCCACGGCGCCGGCGGGCGCCCGAGCGAGCGGCTGACGCTCGGCCGCGGCGCGTGGATCGGGCCGGGCGCGTGGCTGAACCTCAACGGCGAGGGCGCCGACGTGCGCATCGGCGCCGGCACGGTGATCGGCCACGATCTGACGATCGGGGCCGGCGGGCGGATCGACATCGGCGAGGGCTGCCTGTTCAGCGCCCGCTGCACGATCCTCGACCAGCTGCACGACTACGAGCACTGGATCCTCCCCGCGCTCGCGGAGGGCCGGGCCCCGCACTTCGACTGGTCGCTGACGGATCCGCGTCCGGTCGTGGTCGGAGCGGGTACCTGGCTGGGCATCAACGTGACCGTGCTGCCGGGCGTCACCATCGGGCAGGGCTGCGTCATCGGCGCGGGCAGCGTCGTGACGCGCGACGTGCCCGACTTCCACATCGCGGCCGGCGTGCCGGCCCGGGTGCTGCGCCCGGTCGGCGCCCGCGATCCCGAGCTGCTCGTCCCCGAGGTGCCGTTCGCATGAGCCGTCCGATCGACCGCGTCCTGCACGAGCTGGCCTCGGCGCCGGCGCGCCCCGACGAGGCCGCCGACCTCGAGCGCTGCGCCGGCCTGCGCGACGAGCTGCTCGCCCGCGCCTACGAGGCCGGCGACGTCTTCGAGGCGCTGGGCGGCACGACCGTCGTCAAGGTCGGCGCC
>JACRMD010000176.1 GCA_016215085.1 Solirubrobacterales bacterium
GCTCGCGCATCCCGACCAGGCCGAAGCCGCTGGTCGGGTCGTCGGGGTCGAAGCCCACGCCGTCGTCGCGGACGACGAGCCGCACGCGACCGTCCTCGCGGTCGACGCGGACGGAGACGCGCTGCGCCTTCGCGTGCTTGGCGACGTTGGTCAGCGCCTCCTGGGCGACGCGGTAGATCGCCGTCTCCATCTCGGCCGGCAGCCGCTCGGCGCCGTCGAGCTCGACCGCCGCGTCGACGTGCAGGCCCTCGACGGAGGCCACGCGCTGGGCCAGCGACTCCAGCGCGGGCCCGAGGCCCAGCGCGTCGAGCGACGCGGGGCGCAGCTCGGTGATCAGCGCGCGGAGGTTGGCGATCTCGGTGGTGACGTGCTCGACGGCGTCGGCGACGGCGCCGCGCAGGCGCTCGACGTCGTCGGAACGCGAGGCGGCGGACAGCAGGACCTTCAGGACGGCCAGGCCCTGCAGCGTCTCGTCGTGCAGCTCGCGCGCCCAGCGCCGCCGCTCGGCCTCGGAGGACTCCAGCGCGGCGCGCAGCCGATGGGCCTCGACGCTGCGGGCCGTGGCCACCGCCGTCGCGGCGCTGGCGGCGAAGGCGCGCAGCAGCTCCTCGTCCTCGGTGCCGTAGGTCGCGGCGCCGCGGATCCGGTCGAACGCGCACAGCACGCCCAGGGCGCGCCCGCGGTACAGCAGCGGCACGAGCAGCGCGGTCGACGCGTCGGGCACGCCGAGCTGCGCGCTGTCGAGGCGGTCGTCGGCGTCGACGTCGTCGATGCGCAGGGGCTTGCGCTCGAGCAGCACGTCGCCGCAGCGGGTCGCCGCGATGTCCAGGCGCTCCTCCGCGCGGGCGACCTGTCCCGTGGCCGCGGCGGTGACCAGCGCGTCGCCCTCGCGCAGCAGGACCAGCACGCCGCGCGCGCCGACGAGCGAGCGCGCGCGCTCGACGACTCGTAGAGGCGGGCGTTCTCGATCGCGACGGCGGCCCAGTCGGCGAGCACGACGACCGACGCCTCGTCCTCGGGCGTGAAGTCCTCGCCGCCGGCCTTCTCGGCGAGGTACAGGTTGCCCCACGCCTCGCCGCGGATCAGCACCGGCACGCCGAGGAACGACCGCATCGGCGGGTGGCCGGCGGGGAAGCCGTAGGAGCGGGCGTCGGCGGTGAGGTCGTGCAGGCGCAGCGGGCGCGCCTCGCCGATGAGCACGCCGAGGATGCCGCGGCCGTGGGGGAGGTCGCCGATCGCCGCGTGGGCCTTGGGGCCGATCCCGCGGGTGACGAAGCGCGCGAGGCTCTGGCGCTCCTCGTCGAGGATGCCCATGGCGGCGAAGCGCGCGCCGGTGATCTCCCGCGCGGTCTCCAGCACACGGTCGAGCACGGGCTCGAGCCGCAGCTCGGTCATCACGCTGCGGCCCACGTCGATCAGGCGCTGGAGGCGCTCGGCGTCGATCTGGGCGACGTCGGTCACGCGCCCATTGTGCCGCGCCCGCCGCTACGGGCGGGCGCGTGCGGCCTTCCGGGCGGGCTTCGGGGCCCAGATCACGTAGGTCAGCGTGCCGTCCACGCGCTCGGCGTAGCCGGCCTTCTCGAGCCGCTTGCACACGACCGGGCACCGCTTGCAGCGGGGCTTGTCCTTGCAGCAGCGCTTCTTCGCCTTGACGGTCCGCACCTTCGCCATCCCTTAGGGCAGCCTAACGCAGCGCGGATCGCGGTCCGCCGGTCGCCGGGTAGCGTGGTCCGCGTGCCGCCCCTGCCGCTGCCCGACCCCGAGCTGCGCGACGACGCCGTGCGGCTGCGCGCGCCGTCGCCCGACGACCTCCCCGCGATGGTGGCGGCCTGCCAGGACCCGCTGATCCAGCGCTTCACGTTCGTGCCGGTGCCCTACGGCGAGGAGGACGCGCGCGCGTTCCTGCTCGGCCGGGAGGCCGCGCGCGAGGCGGGCGAGGCGCTGGCGCTGGCGATCTCCCCGGTCGACGGCGACGAGCTGCTGGGCATGGTCGGCGTGCAGCGCTTCGCGTGGGAGCACCGCACCTGCGACGTCGGCTACTGGGTCGCGCCGGCCGCGCGCGGGCGCGGCGTGGCGGTGCGCGCGCTGCGCCTGCTGGCGCCGTGGGTGCTGCGCGAGACCGGCGTGCGGCGCATCGCGCTGGCCGCCGACGTCGAGAACCGCGCCTCGCAGCGGTTGGCCGAGCGCGCCGGCTTCGTGCGTGAGGGCACGGTGCGCTCGGCGATCGAGGTCAAGGGCCGGCGCTGGACCGAGGCGCTGTACTCGCTGGTGACCGAGGACCTCGGCGCGGGGGAGGGGCCGGCGGAGGCGGCCGGCGTGGCGGAGCCCGCCCGGCCGGGGGCCC
>JACRMD010000236.1 GCA_016215085.1 Solirubrobacterales bacterium
CGGTGTGGTGAGGCCGACGCCCGCCGGCCTACGGCACCTTGACGTCCGGGAACCACTCGGCGCAGTGCTCGCGCAGCACGTCGCGGACCCAGCGGCGCTCGTCGGGCGTCGCGACCCGGAAGCGGGCGAGCAGCTGCTTCGACCCCTCCGTCGGCACGCCGTTGACGACCCAGCGGGCGACCAGGCGCTCGAAGAGGAACTCCAGCGCGCGCGCCCACACGTCCTCCTGCGAGGCGGCCGCCCGGGCCTGCGACGGGTCGGCCGCCCGGGCGTACTCGGCGCGCGTCTTGGGCGACAGCGCGCCGCGCAGCGTCAGCACGTCGCCGCCCGGCGACGTGTAGTCGGTGGTCGGCGCCTCGAGCTTGGGCTCGGGGCCGCCGCCCGCGCGCCTGCGGCCGCGCTTGCCCACTAGGTCGTCGCCGCCGCCTGCTCGAGCTGCGCGCGCACGTCGCCGGTCAGCGGCTCGGCGTGGCCGGCCCACGCGGCGGCGGGCTCGAGCGCCGCGAGCTTGCGGATCGACGCCCGGGCCTGCTCGGTGTCGTAGTTGAACGCCGCGTGCGGCACGCGCGCGTGGCCGCGGCGGCCGGTCTGCGGGTCGAGCGTGTAGAAGGCGTCGCTGACCAGCGCCAGCCGGTCGGACTCGCGGAACAGGCCGATCAGCCCCGGAGCGTGGCTCCCAGTGGTCGAGCATCTTCGGCATCGTCCACCGCGCGGGCCGGTCCAGCAGCGAGAAGTCGAAGTAGTGGCGGCCGCCGTCGCCCTCGGCGTCGGCCTTGTCGTCGGCGTGGCAGTAGACCGGCACGCCGAGGTAGGGCGCGACGCCGCGGTGGTCCTCGTGCGCGTGGCCGAGGACGATGCGCGTGAGGCCGCCGAGCGAGGCCGCCGCCGCGCCGACGCTGTTGACCATGGCCTTGATCCCGCCGTCGAAGAGCAGCACGCCGTCGCCGTCGCGCACGAGGTAGACGTTCATGTTGCGCGGCACGCCGCCGCGGACGACCCAGACGCCCTCGGCGATCTGCTCGGCGCCCCCGCCGTTGACGCGCTGCGCCATCCGGGTCTTGAGGTTCAGCGCCTTGGCCATCCGCGTCTCCTGCTTGGAGCCCGCCGGCGGCAGCAGCCCGAGCTGGCGGGCGACGGTCATGCCGTCGACCCACGCCTCGAGCTCGGCGATCCTGCCGTCGGCGACGCGCACGATGTCCACGCCCGTGATGTCCAGCGGAGCGCCCGTCGGCTCGAAGCCGTTGAACTGCCCCGGGCCCGCGAAGGTCGCCCTCAGGCGCCAGCGGACCGCCGCGCGGTCGTCCTGCGCGACCACGTCCTCGACCGTCATCGCGAAGTCCGGGAACGCACCGTGGAGCATCGCGAAGTACTCGGCGATGACGTGGCGGTCGCCGGAGACCATGCCCTGGATCGTGCCGGTGGCGCTCGGCGCGTAGTGGCGCAGCGCGGCGTCGGTCGCGCCCTGCTCGATCTCGGCGAAGTAGTCGCGCACGATGCGCGCGGTGTCCGCGGTGCGGTCCTCGGTGGCGGCCATGCTCTCCTCCTCTTGGCTGGACGGCCAGCCTACCGGCGGGCACCCGCTAGGTTCCACGGCCGATGCCGGAGTCCACCCGCAAGCGCGAGGTCGGCCGGGGCGAGCGCGTGCTCCCCGGCGTGTGGCGCCTGCGCCTGCCGCTGCCGTGGCCGGGGGTGCCGCACTGCAACGCCTGGGCGCTGGCCGCGGGCGACGGCATCGTGCTCGTCGACACCGGCATGCACGAGCCCGGCTCGCTGGGCCACCTCGAGCGTGCGCTGGCGCAGGTCAACCTCAAGCTCGAGCACGTGCGCCTGCTCGTGTGCACGCACGCGCACAGCGACCACTACGGCCAGGCGGCGACGATCGTCGAGCGCGCCGGGTGCGAGCTGTGGATGCACCCCGACCACGAGCACATGACCAAGGCGGCGCAGGACCCCGAGGCCGCCTTCGACCGCCGCATCGAGGTCGCCCGCCAGAGCGGCGTGCCGGAGGAGCCGCTGCGCCGCTACGCCGAGGCCCGCCGCGCGCAGGGCTACGGGATCGCGGGGCTCGTCGAGCCCGACCGCGACCTCGTCCCGGGCGTCGAGGTCCACACCGACCTGGGGACCTGGACCGTCCACGAGACCCCGGGCCACGCGCCGTCGCACGTCTGCCTCTACCAGGCCGAGCGCCGCCTGCTGATCTCCGGCGACCACCTGCTCGGCCGCGTGTCGCTCTACTACGACTACGGCTACACGCCGGACCCGGCCGGCGAGTTCCTGCGCTCGCTCGACGTGGTCGAGGTCCTGGGGGCGCGGCTCTGCCTGCCCGGCCACGGCCGGACGTTCACCGACGTGCAGGCGCACATCGAGGCCAACCGCACGACGGTCCACGAGCGCCTCGGGAAGGTCCACGCGGTCATCGGCGAGGGCCCGCTGACCGCCTTCGAGGCCGTCCCGCGGGTGTACGGGGAGGCGATCACGCCGATGAACGCCAACTGGTGGCTGTCGGAGACGCTCTGCTACCTGCGCCACCTCGAGGTCACGGGGCGGGCGGAGCGGATCGCGGGCTCTCCGGAGCGGTGGATCGCCCTTCCCAAACCTTGACACACCTGTGTTAGGGTTTGTCGGGCGATGCGCATCGACCAGCTGCTGGGCGACGACGGCCCGACCTTCTCGTTCGAGTTCTTCCCGCCCAAGACGCCCGAGGGCGAGGCGAACCTGTACGCCGCGCTCGAGGAGCTCGAGAAGCTCGACCCCGCCTACGTCAGCGTCACCTACGGCGCCGGCGGGTCTACGCGCGGCAAGACGCTGGAGATCGTCTCGCGCATCAAGGAGGAGCACGGCCTGGAGGCGATGGCGCATTTCACGTGCGTCGGCGCGACCGTCGACGAGCTGCGCGCCACGCTCGACGAGATGGCCGCCGCCGGGCTGGACAACGTCCTGGCCCTGCGCGGCGACCCGCCGGCCGGGCAGGACGAGTGGCGCAAGACCGAGGGCGGCCTCGAGTACTCGCGCGAGCTCGTGCAGCTCATCCGCCGCGACTACCCGTTCGCCATCGGCGCGGCGTGCTTCCCCGAGACGCACATCCACGCCGCCTCGCCCGAGGACGACCTGCGCTACCTCAAGGAGAAGGTCGACGCGGGCGTCGACTTCCTCATCACGCAGCTGTTCTTCGACAACGCGCTCTACTACGACTTCGTCGAGCGTGCGCGGGCGATCGGCGTCGACGTGCCGATCATCCCCGGCATCCTGCCGATCACGTCCTACAAGCAGCTCGCGCGCATCACCTCCATGTGCGGCGCGACGCTGCCCGCGCACGTCATCGACGAGCTCGAGGCGCGCAAGGACGACCAGGAGGCCATCGCGGAGTTCGGCGTGGCCTACGCGACGATGCAGTGCGCCGACCTGCTGGCCCACGGCGCGCCGGGCGTCCACTTCTACACCCTGAACCGCTCGCCGGCGACGCGCGCGATCCTCAGCGCCCTGAAGCTCTGGCGCCCGTGGGACGCCGAGCACACCGGTCTCGGCGCCCCGGCGCGGCCGCCGGCGGTTGCCTGAGCTGCTCGACGCCCCGCTGGCGCTCAAGGCGCCCGGCGCCGTCTGGTGGCGCGCGCGGCTGCGCGACGACGACGGCCGCGTCTGGAAGGCCGAGGGCCCGTCGCCGGAGGAGCTGGGCTGGAGCGGCCCCGGCGAGGTGGCGGCGCTGCGCTCGCTGCGGCCGGTCGCGATCGACCTGCGCGCCGAGCTGGCGGGCGGCGGCGCCGTGGCCCGGGCCCTGCGACGGGTGCTGCTCGCGCCCGGGGTGCAGGTGCGCCGCTGGAAGGACGCCGGCGCCACGCTCTTCCGCCCGGCCGGCGAGCCGTGCGCGACCGTGGTCGTCCCCGCGGACGCGACCCTCGCGGCGGCGCTGCTGGCCTCGCGCGGGGCGCTCGTGCTGGCCGGGCCGCCGCACGAGCGGCTGGCCGCGGTGCCCGGCGCGACCGACCCGCTCGTGCTCGACGCGGCGCCGTTGCCGCCGAACGTCCCGGTCGCCGAGCCCCGCGACCCCGCGGCCTGGGACGCGCTGCTGGCGGAGCTCGGCGCTACTGCCCGTCGATGAGCTCGATCTCCAGGCCCTCGGCCACCATCGGCCG
This sequence comes from Solirubrobacterales bacterium, assembly GCA_016215085.1. Lineage (GTDB taxonomy): Bacteria > Actinomycetota > Thermoleophilia > Solirubrobacterales > Solirubrobacteraceae > Baekduia. Next base: position 4,131 of record JACRMD010000236.1, read on the forward strand.
GCCGCCGCGCTCGTAGCGCAGGTCGACCGAGTCGTTCTGGCGGTAGGTGCCGACGCCCCAGGCGCCCAGGAACCAGCGCCAGCCGCTGATCTTGTCCTTGCGCAGCTCGCGGTCGAAGACCAGCGCGTCGCCCTCGACGCGGTAGTCCTCGCCCTCCTTCTGCGGCACGCCGGAGACGAAGACCTCGAAGGGCGGCGAGACGTGTGGGGGTATCCGCACGCGGGACCGGGCCATCGCGCGCCATCATGGCGGATCGCATGGCCGTCATGACGTCCTCGCCGATCGTGCGCGTCCTCAACGAGGACGTGCGCCGCTACCACCGCTGGTGCACGCCGTCGATCCTGCCCGGGCAGGAGCGCGTGGAGGACTTCTACGCCTCCGACGTCTCGATCTCGGCGGGGTTCTTCGGGACGCTCGTCGACCACACGGGCGTCTTCGGCGAGGCCGAGCGCTTCGCCGCCGCCGCCCAGGGCGCCGACCGCTCGATGTTCAGCGTCCACGGCTCGAGCGGCTCGAACTGGGTCGTGCTGCGGATGCTGGCGATGGAGCGCCAGGACGGGCTCGTGCTCATCGCGCGCAACATCCACCACTCGATCGTCAACGCGATCAAGGCCTTCAACCTGGACTTCCGCTTCCTGCCGGCCCCCTACGACGCGCGCTTCGAGGCGCTGCTGCCGCCGAGCGTCGAGGACGTCACCGCGGCGCTGGACCGCTACCCCGAGGCGCTGGCCGTCATCTACACGTCGCCGACCTACGAGGGCCTGGCCGCGCGCACGCCCGAGATCGCCGCCGCGGTGCACGAGCGCGCGCCGCAGGCCCTGGTCATCGTCGACGAGGCGTGGGGCGGGCACCTGCACTTCCACCCCGACCTGCCGGCGTCGGCGATGGAGGGCGGAGCCGACATCTGCGTGCAGTCCACGCACAAGCTGGCCGGCGGGCTGCAGCAGACCGGGCTCATGCACTGGCGGACCGAGCGCGTGGACTCCGAGCTGCTGGAGGAGGCCTACCGCGAGTACGTCACGACGTCGCCCTCGTACGGGCTGCTGGCGTCGGCCGACGCGGCGGTGCGCGCGCTGGCCGCGGAGGGCGAGCAGCTGCTCGGCGAGGCGATCGACCGCACCGCGCGCCTGAAGGCGGCGCTGCGCCGGCGGCTGCCCGACCTCGACCACCTCGACGACGGCCGCTGGCTCGACGCGGTCGGCCGGCACGTCGGCGGGTGCGACCTGGTCAAGACGACCGTCGGCCTGTCGCGCTACGACATCTCGGGCTACGACGTCGCCGAGGCGCTGGTGCAGCGCGGGATCGTCATCGAGAAGGCGGGCGTGCAGACGATCACGCTGATCACGACGTTCCAGCTCGCGGACGAGGCCGTCGAGGAGACCGTCGACGCGCTCGCCGAGGTCCTGGAGGGGCGCGTGCTCGAGGGCAACACCCGGCGCCCGACCCCGGGCAACCCGTTCGCGGGGATCGACGACCGCCCGGTCATCCGGCCCTACGACGCCAAGCGCCTGGCGAAGTCGATCGGCCACGAGGTCGCGCTGCGCGACGCGATCGGCAAGGTCGCCGCCGAGGAGGTCGAGGTCTACCCGCCGGGCATCCCGCTGATCCTGGAGGGCTTCCGCGTGTCGGCCGACGCGGTGGACTACCTGCTCGAGGCGCGCGAGAGCGGCGGCTCGATCGTGGCGCGCGACACCTCGCTGGCCACGCTGCGCGTCCTCTAGGCCACGTACCCTGCACGGCCGTGCACGAGGCCGCCGAGATCCCCTTCACCGTGCGCCGCAGCGAGCGCGCGCGGCGGGTGCGCGTGCGGGTCGACCCGCGCGACGGGGCGGTCGAGGTCGTGCTGCCCAAGCGGGCGCGCGAGCGCGAGGCCGCGGCGGCGGTCGTCGAGCTGCGCGGGTGGATCCAGCGGCGCCGGGCCGAGGCGGCGGCGGTCGCCGCCCGCGTGGCCGCGCGCGGGAGCACCGTCCCGTACCTCGGCGAGCATCTCGAGCTGTGGCCCGAGGCGGGGCGCACCAGGGTGCACCGGCGCGGCGCGCTGCTGCTCGTCCCCGAGCACGACCCGCGGCCGGCGATCGAGCGCTGGTACCGGCGGATGGCGCGGGCCGAGGTCGGCCCGCGGCTCGACGTCGCGGCGCGGGCGGTGGGGCGCGAGTACACCACCTTGACGATCCGCGACCAGCGCACGCGCTGGGGCTCGTGCTCCTCGACGGGCGCCATGTCCTTCAACTGGCGACTGCTGCTCGCGCCCGAGCCGGTGCTCGACTACGTCGTGTGGCACGAGGCCTGCCACCTCGCGGTGATGGACCACTCGCCGCGCTTCTGGGGGCTGCTGGAGCGCCACCTGCCCGGCTACGACATCCCCCGGCGCTGGCTGCGCCAGCACGGCGCATCACTGGTGCTGTGACCGTGGCGCCCCGGGTCGCGGTCGTCGGGCACGTCGAGTGGGTGGACTTCCTCGTCGTGCCGCACGTGCCGGGGCAGGGCGAGATCCTGCACGTCCGCGAGGCGCACGAGGCCGCCGCGGGTGGCGGCGCGATGGCCGCCCGCGCCCTGCACGCGCTCGCCGGGCGCTGCACGTTCTTCTGCGCGGTCGGCAAGGACCTGCGCGGCCAGGCGGCCGTCGCCGACCTCCAGGAGGCGGGCATCGACGTGCGCACGGTGGTCCGCCGGCGCAAGCAGCGGCGCGCGGTCACCCACCTCGACGACGCGGCCGAGCGCACGATCACCGTGCTCGGCGAGCGGCTGGTGCCGCGCGGCGCCGACGACCTGCCGTGGGGCCTGCTCGCGGAGGTCGACGGCGTGTACTTCACCGGCGGCGACGGGCTCGCGCTGCGCCGCGCGCGGGCGGCGAGGTCGGTGGTCGCCACGCCGCGGGCGCGCGACGCGCTGCTGGAGGCGGGCGTCGTGGTCGACGCCATCGTCGGCAGCTCCAGCGACCAGGGCGAGGTCGTCGACGAGGACCTGCTGGCCTGCGGCCGGTACCTCGTCCAGACCGAGGGGGCGCGCGGGGGCACCTGGCGCGGGCCGGACGGCACGACGGGCCGCTGGGGCGCGGCGCCGCTGCCGGGCGAGCCGGTCGACGCCTACGGCTGCGGCGACTCGTTCGCCGCGGCGGTCGCCTACGGCCTCGGCGCGGGGCTCGGCGTCCAGGGCGCGTGCGAGCTGGCCGCTCGGGTCGGCGCGGCGGTCCTGTGCGAGCGGGCGCCCTCGGTCGGCGACCTCGGCGCCCTCCTCACGGCGGACCGAGACCGCAGAAACACGGAATAGTTCCGCGTATCTGCACCTTCGATCGCGGAGGCCTGTGTGCCACGCTGTGGCGGTGCCCGTCGAGCACCGCCCACCGCCCGGCCTCGAGACGTTCGTCGCCTGCGCCTGGATCGGCACGACGACCGGGGCGAGCGTCCTGCCCGACGGGTGCGTCGACGTCGTGTGGTCGGCCGAGCAGGTCGTGGTCGCCGGGCCGGCCACGCGCCCGGCCGACGTGCCGGCCGTCGAGGGCGACGCGCGGCTCGGCGTGCGCTTCCGCGTGGGGCTCGCCGGCCCGGCGCTCGGCGTGCCCGCCCGGGCGCTGCGCGACGAGGAGGTGCCGCTCGGCGAGCTCTGGGG
>JACRMD010000237.1 GCA_016215085.1 Solirubrobacterales bacterium
CCCATCTCCGCCCGATGGTGGAGCGGGGTCTGATCGAAGAGACGCGCACCGATCGGCTGTGGTTCAACCATGCGCTCGTGGCCGAATCCATGCGCCACCAGCTGCTCGGCCGTGAGCGGCGCCGCCTCCACGAGGCCTGCTTCGACGCGATCCGCGCGCTCGCACCGGATGACTATGCCGCGCTGGCCCTGCACGCCGACGGCGCCGGGCGCTACGACGAGATCGTCGAGGAAGGCATCCGCGACGCGCGCAGCCAGGGCATGCTCGTGGTGATCGCCGCGGGCAACGACGGCCGCCGCGCGGTCAGCTACCCCTCCGCCTACGCGGGCGCGACCACCGTGACGGCGTTCGGGATCGAGGGGACGTTCCCGCCGGGCGCCCTGGAGGAGTCCGAGGTGCTGCGCCCGCCCGACGGCGCAGACCCGGCCGACTTCCTCGCGGCGTGCTCGAACATCGGCCCGCAGGTGCGCATGACCGCCCCGGGGGTCGGGATCCTCTCGACCCTGCCGCAGGACCGCTTCGGGCCGATGACCGGCACGTCGATGGCCGCGCCCGCGATCACGGGGGCGACGGCGTGCCTGCTCTCGCGCACGCCCGCCGTCCGGACGATGCCGCGCGACCGCGCCCGCTCCGACGCCATCGAGCAGCTCGTCCAGTCGGCCTGCGTCGAGCGCCGGTTCGGCCAGGTCTACGAGGGCTACGGGCTCCCGGACCCTGCCACCATCTAGCCCGTGGCGCGCTACGTCCTGCTGTGTCGCGATCGCGAGCCCGACGAGGCCGAGCTCGCGCGCATCGCCGCCACCCCGGGCGTGACCGTCCTGGATCGTGCGGCGCCCGGGGCCATGCTCCTCGATGCGACCGAGGACGCCGCGGCGGCGCTGCGGGAGGACCTCCGGGGCTGGGTCGTCGCGCCCGAGATGCAGCACCCCGCGCCGTAGCCGGGGCCGTTCGCGGAAAACTGCGGATGCGTGACGCACCCCGGCGGTGCCAGGCTCGGCGTCCACCCACCCGAGGAGGGCGTCATGCCGTCTCGCAACCTCGCACGGCGGGCCGCGCGCTGGAGCGCGCGCCATCGGCGGATCGCGATCCTCGGCTGGCTGGCCCTCGTGGTCGCCGCCGTCCTGCTCGGGGGAGCCGTCGGCCAGCAGACGATCAAGGAGCAGGACCAGAACAACGGCGAGGCGCGCCAGGCCGACCACGTCCTCGCCGACGCCGGCTTCTTCGACCGCGCCAGCGAGCAGGTGCTCGTGCAGAGCGAGGACGGGAGCCTGAAGGTCACCAGCCCGGAGTTCCGCCAGGCCGTCCGCGACGTCGTCTCGCGCCTGGCCGAGCTGCCGCACACCGTCGAGGTCCAGTCGCCGCTGAGCCCGCAGAACGCCGGGCAGATCTCCGAGGACGGGCGCTCGGCGCTGGTGACCTTCGACCTCGAGGGCGACTCGGACCTCTCCGAGGAGCGCGTCGGCGCGGTGCTCGACGCCGTCGCCGAGCTGGACCGCGCGCACCGCGGCATGCGGATCGAGGAGTTCGGCGACGCGAGCGCGGCGAAGGGCCTCAACCAGGCCTTCGAGGACGACTTCCGCAAGGCCGAGGCACTGTCGCTGCCGATTACGCTGCTGATCCTCGTGCTCGCCTTCGGCTCGCTGGTGGCGGCGGGCATCCCGCTGCTGCTGGGCCTCACGTCCGTGGCCATCACGCTCGGCGCGCTGGCGCCGCTGAGCCAGCTGTGGCCCGTCGACCAGTCGATCTCCTCGGTGATCCTGCTGATCGGCCTGGCCGTCGGCGTCGACTACTCGATGTTCTACCTGCGCCGCGAGCGCGACGAGCGGACGCTCGGCCGGTCTCCGGAGCAGGCGCTCGACGTGGCGGCGGCGACGTCCGGCCGCGCCGTGCTGGTCTCCGGGTCGACGGTGATGATCGCGATGGCCGGGATGTACATCACCGGCAACGCGACCTTCCAGTCGTTCGCCACCGGCACGATCATGGTCGTCGCGGTCGCCGTCTGCGGGTCGCTGACCGTGCTGCCCGCCATGCTGGCGTGGCTCGGCGATCGCGTCGAGAAGGGCCGCGTCCCGTTCCTGCATCCCCGGAGCCTGGAACGCGCGGAGCGCGGGTTCTGGGCGACGATCGTCACGGCCGTCCTACGCCGGCCGTGGGTGTCCGCGCCGCTGGCGGCCGCCCTGCTGATCGTCCTCGCCGTGCCGGCGCTGCGCCTGCACACCGCGAACCCCGGCATCAAGGGCCTGCCGCGCGACCTGCCGGTGATGCAGACCTACACGCGCATCGAGCAGGCGTTCCCCGGTGGGCCGATCCCCGCGATCGTCGCGGTGCGCGCCGAAGACGTGCGCGCGATCAAGGTCACCGCGGCGATCCGCGCGATGCGCAACGAGGCCGTCGCCAGCGGCCAGTTCCGTGACCCGCTGACGATCGTCGACAGCCCCGACCGCAAGGTCGCCTCGGTGTCGATCGCGATCACCGGCGACGGCACAGACGCCCGCTCCGACCGGGCGCTCAACCTCTTGCGGGACGACATCATCCCGCGGACGCTCGGCCGGGTGCCAGGGGTGGAGGCGTACGTGGGCGGCCTGACGGCCGGCTCCTACGACTTCAACCAGCTGATGAAGGAGCGCGCGCCGTGGGTGTTCGTGTTCGTGCTCTCGCTGGCGTTCCTGCTGCTGATGACGACGTTCCGCTCGATCGTCATCCCGCTCAAGGCCATCATCCTGAACCTGATGTCGGTGTTCGCCGCCTACGGCGTGCTCGTCTGGATCTTCCAGGACGGCCACCTCGAGGGCCTGCTCGGCTTCACCGCGATCGGCGGCATCACGTCCTGGCTGCCGCTGTTCCTGTTCGTGATCCTCTTCGGGCTGTCGATGGACTACCACGTGTTCATCCTCAGCCGGGTCCGCGAGGCCTACGACCAAGGGATGTCCACGGAGGAGGCGGTCGCCCACGGCATCAAGGCGACGGCCGGTGTGGTGACCAGCGCGGCGGCCGTGATGGTCGGCGTGTTCTCGATCTTCGCGACGCTCAGCTCGATCATCTTCAAGGAGATGGGCATCGGCCTGGCGCTCGCGGTTCTCATCGACGCGACGATCGTCCGCGCCGTGCTGCTGCCGGCGACGATGAAGCTGCTCGGCGACTGGAACTGGTACCTGCCGCGGTGGTTGGAGTGGCTGCCGCACGTCGCGGTCGAGAGCGCCGCGCCGCCCGCGCCGGAGTCCGCAGCGCCGCCGCCGCGGGTCGGCGCCGGCGTCTGACGGTCGGGCCCGGCCGTCAGTCGGCGTCGCGCGCGAGGCGCCGCTCGCGCACCCACCACAGCACCGCGGCGGCGGCCGTCGCGACCACGGCCAGCGCCACGAGTGGCTTCGACGCGGGCCCGATGACGCCGCTGACGCGCTCCCACTCCGAGGTCAGGACGTAGCCGGCGCCGACGAGCACGCCGTTCCACACCGCCGACCCGAGCAAGGTGTACAGGAGGTACTGGCCGCGCGGCATGTGCAGGACGCCGGCCGGCACGGACACGAGGCTGCGCACGCCGGGGATGCAGCGCCCGACGGCGACGACCACGGGGCCGCGGCGGGCGAAGGCGCGCTCGGCGTCGGCCAGGCGGGACGCCGGGAGCCGCGCGAAGCGCAGGAAGCGCTCCGCGAACGGGCGGCCGCCGCGGCGCGCGAGCTCGTAGAGCAGCAGCGCCCCGAGGACCGAGCCGGCGGTGCTCGTCACCAGGACGGCGACGAGGTCGAAGTCGCCGCGCTGGGCGAGGTAGCCCGCCAGCGGCAGGACCGCCTCGGAGGGGATCGGCGGGAACACGGTCTCGGCGACCATGAGCAGCGCGAGCCCGGCGTAGCCGAGGTCGCGGAGCACCTGCGAGATGGACACGGCACCGGCGGTCGCGAGCACCCAGGCCAGGCTAGCCGCGCCGTACGCTGGTCGGGAGCCTGGCCTCGCTGCTCTTCGGCGCAGGGCTGCTCGGCGCCGCGCTGCTGGCCGCGTCGATCCTGCCGCTGGCCACGGCCTACTCGGTCAGCGAGTTCCCGAGCACGACGGCCGCGCTGGACGCGCCGGTCCGCCGCGCGCCGGTGTTCTACGCACGTACGTGCTCGTCGTCCGGCGTCGCCGTGCCCGCCTGACCGCGGGTTCACCCCGATCGTACGATGTGCGGCGGCCCCCGGGGGCGGATGCTCGCCGGCATGACCGCCATCGAGCCCGGCACCGACCGCTATGGCACCGCCTTCCTGAGCCGCGACGCCCCGGACGGCCGGCTGCCCGAGCAGGGCATGCCGCCCGTGGACGCGATGCGGCTGCTCGGCGACGAGCTCGTCCTTGACGGGATCCCGATGCGCAACCTCGCCACGTTCGTGACGACGTGGATGGAGCCCGAGGCCCAGCGCGTCATCGCCGAGAACCTGCACCGCAACTACATCGACCACGCCGAGTACCCGCAGACCGCGGAGATCGAGCAGCGCTGCATCCGGATGCTCGCCGACCTCTTCCATGCTCCCGGGTCGACCACCGGCACCCGGACGCAGGGCTCGTCGGAGGCCATCATGCTCGGCGCACTGGCGCTGAAGTGGAGGTGGCGCGCGCGCCGCGAGCAGGCGGGCCTGGACACCGAGCGGCCGAACCTCGTCTTCGGCAACGACGTGCACGTCGTGTGGGACAAGTTCTGCCGCTACTTCGACGTCGAGCCGCGGATCATCCCGCTGCGCGACGACAAGCTGACGATCGGCCCCGAGGACGTGGAGCCGCACGTGGACGAGCGCACGATCGGCGTCGCCGCGGTCCTCGGCACGACCTTCACCGGCCACGCCGACGACGTCGCCGGGATCAACGACATGCTGCTGCGGCTCAAGGGCGAGCAGGGCCTCGACGTGCCCTTGCACGTCGACGCGGCCAGCGGCGGCTTCGTGTGGCCGTTCCTGTACCCCGACACGCCATGGGACTTCCGGCTCGAGCAGGTCCGCTCGATCAACGTCTCGGGTCACAAGTACGGGCTCGTCTACCCGGGGCTGGGCTGGCTGGTGTTCCGCGAGCCCGCCGACCTGCCCGGCGAGCTCGTCTTCTACGAGGACTACCTGGGCAAGCGCGACGCGACGTTCACGCTGAACTTCTCGACCGGCGCCGCGATGGTGCTCGCGCAGTACTACAACTTCGTACGCCTCGGGCGCGAGGGCTACCGCACCATCATGGAGACGATGCGCCACAACGCGCGGCTGCTCAGCGACCGGCTGGTGGCGGACGGGACGTTCGAGCTCGTGGGCGAGCACCACACCGAGCAGCTGCCGCTCGTCGCGTTCCGGATCGCGGGCGAGCGGCCCTACGACGAGTTCGACGTCGCCTCGCAGCTCGCCGCCGAGCGCGGCTGGATGGTGCCCGCCTACAAGCTCCCGCCCGACGCGGACGACGTGACGCTCCTGCGCGTGCTGTGCAAGGAGACGCTCGGCCAGTCGCTCGTCGTGACGCTGCTCGGCGACATCGCCGAAGCGTGCGCGACCCTCGACCAGAAGGGCGGCCTGCACGCGCTGGACCGCCGTCGCGTCAAGACGGGCACCGGCTACTGAATGGCCGAGCGGGAGCTGACGGTCGAGCAGGCCGACGCGCTCATCCGCAGCCCGCGGTTCGCTGTGCTCATGGCGCTGGCGGGCGTCACCGGCGTGGTCGTCTCGCTGGCGGCCTGGTGCTTCCTGGAGGGCACCGCGCAGGCCCAGCACCTGCTGTTCCGCGACCTGCCCGACGACCTCGGCTACGACGACGGGCCGCCGTGGTGGTACCTGACCGTCGTGCTGGCGCTCGGCGGCGTCGTCGTCGGGCTCGCGATCGAGCGGCTCCCGGGCCACGGCGGGCACGTGCCGGTGCACGGCTTCGCCGCGGGCGGCGGCCCTCCCGAGGGCCTGGCGCTGCTCGGCGTCGTGCTCGCGGGCGGCGACGATCGCCTTCGGCCTCGTGCTCGGCCCGGAGGGCCCGCTGATCGCGCTCGGCGGCGGTGATGGGCGTGCGCCTCACGCGCCGGGAGGTGCCCGACGAGGCGCTGCTCGTGCTCGGCGCGGCCGGCATGTTCGCCGCGGTGTCGTTCATCTTCGGCTCGCCGATCATCGCCGCGCTCCTGCTGCTCGAGGCCACGGCGCTCGGCGGCGCGCGCCAGCGGGTCGTGCTGCTGCCCGGGCTCTTCGCCTCGGGGATCGGCGCGCTCGTCTCGACCGGCATCGGCTCGGTGAGCGGGCTGAGCAGCAAGGACTTCGCCCTCGGCGCCCTGCAGCTGCCGTCGTTCTCCCAGCCGACGCTGGCCGACTTCCCGTGGGCGCTCGCGCTGGCGGTCGCGGTGGCGGTCGTCGCGCGGGCGATCCTGCGCCTGGGCCGGGAGACCGAGCGCGTCGCCGCGTCCCGGCCGCTGGTCGCCGCCACCGCCGTCGGCGTCCTCATCGCCGCGCTGGCCACGATCTACGGAGCGACCACGGACGAGAACCCGGTCGGCGTCCTGCTCTCGGGGCAGGACCAGCTGCCGGCCCTCGTGGACCGGGCGGGCACGTTGTCGCTCGGCACGCTCGTCCTGCTCGTCCTCTGCAAGGGCCTGGCCTACGGGCTGTCGCTGGGCAGCTTCCGCGGCGGGCCGACGTTCCCCGCCATCTTCCTCGGCGTCGCCGCCGGCATCATGGCCTCCGGACTGCCCGGGCTGTCGACTACGCCGGCGGTCGCCGTCTGCATGGCCGCGGCGACCGTGTCGATCCTCGGCCTGCCGCTGGCGTCCGCGGTCCTGGCGATCGTGCTCACGGCGCCGAGCGGCAGCGGGGCGGCGCCGCTGATCATCGTCGCCGTCGTGGTCGCCCACATCACGACGCTCGCGCTCAAGGGCCGGTCGGCGGCGGGCGAGAGGTCGACCACCGACTCGCTTGAGGGCGCGGATGCTGCCGCCCGTGGCGCGAGCGGTCATCACCCTGATCGCATGATGGCGGCGGGCTCGCCGCGCGCTGCAATCTGGACATGAGCACGCACGCGTACGGCACCGGGGACGAGCACGTCAGCGACTGGGTCGCCTTCGCGGGCGTGATGCTGCTCCTGCTGGGCATGGTCAACGTCGTCTACGGCGTCGCGGCCATCGGCGACGCAGACTTCTACATCCCGCACCCCAAGTTCGTCGTCGGCGACCTCGGCGCCTGGGGCTGGGTCGTGCTCATCGTCGGAGCGATCCAGTTCGCCGCCGGGTGCTCGCTGTGGCTGGGCGGCCGCTGGGGCGTCCCCGTCGGCATCATCAGCGCGGGCGCCAACCTGATCGCGCAGCTCATGCTCCTGCCCGCGGCGCCGCCGCTCGCGATCGCGCTGTTCACCCTCGACGTCTTGGTGCTCTACGGCCTGCTCGCGCACGCCCCGCGGTCGCCGGTCAGCTGACGTAGGTCGCCACGGCGGGGGTCGCGGGGGAGACGTTGCCGGCGGCGTCGAGCGCCACGACCGCGTACCGGTACTCGGTGCGGTGGCTGCGCTCGGCGTCGGTGAACGAGGGCGTCGTGCTCGTGCCTGCCAGCGCGCCGTCGCGGTACACCCGGTAGCCGACGACGCCCTTGTCGTCGGCGGGCGCCGTCCACCGCAGGGTGACCGCCAGCGCCGAGGCGTCGGCGGTCGCCGTCAGGCCGACGGGCATGCCGGGCGGCGTGCGGTCGGGCACCGCGCGCGGCAGCGCCCACACGACGCCCGAGGGCGCCGACAGGTTGCGCGCCATGTCGACCGCGTACACCCGGTACTGGTGGGCGACGCCGTTCTGCAGCTGCGGGTCGGTGAACGTCGTGGACGCGATCGTCACGACGTACCGGCCGTCGCGGTGGATCTCGTAGCCGGCGATCCCGCCGCGGTCCTCGGACGCCTTCCAGGTCAGGACGACCTGGCCGTCGCCGGGCTGGGCGCTCAGGCCCGTCACGCGCCCGGGCGCCGTGCGGTCCTCGACGCAGGCCCAGCGGCGGACGAGCCGCACGACGCGGCGGCCCTTGTGGCGGACCCGCCGCGTGCGCTGGCGCAGCTCGCTCCCCGGCGGGCAGGTCGCGTGGTCGCCCGCTGCCGGCGCCGCCGCCGCCGAGGCGGGCAGCGGCGCGAGCAGCGCGAGGGCGAAGGCCGCCAGCAGCGACCGGGCGATCGGACGGGCGGTCATCAGCTCACGTAGGTGGAGATGGCCGGGGCCTGCGCCGAGACGTTGCCCGCCGCGTCGACCGCGGCCACGGTGTAGCTGTAGGTCTTGCCGTTGGCCAGGTCGAGGTCGGCGAACGCGATGGCCGTCGGCTGGCCCACGAGCGTCCCGTTGCGGTAGACGCGGTAGCGGACCACGCCGACGTCGTCGCTCGACGGGCTCCACGTGACCGTGATCGAGTGGGCCACGGGGTCCTTGAGCAGCGCGAGGCCCGTCGGCACCGTCGGCGCCTGCGTGTCGTGCGGCGTGACGCTGATCGGCGCGCTGGCCGCCGAGGCGTTGCCGGCGGCGTCGACGGCGACCACGGTGTAGGAGTAGCTCGTGCCGTTGGCCAGGCCGGTGTCGACGAACGACGGGCCGGCCGGCGAGCCGACGAGCGCGCCGCCGCGGTAGACGCGGTAGCCGGTGACGCCGACCGCGTCGGTCGACGCCGTCCACGTGAGCGCCACCTGGCCGCTGCCGGCGGTGCCGGCGACGTTGGCGGGCGTGCTCGGCGGCGTCGTGTCCGAGCCGTCGGGCAGCGCGGGCGTCGCGGCGACGGGCGCCGTGGCGGCCGAGGCGTTGCCGGCGGCGTCGACGGCGACCACGGTGTAGGAGTAGCTCGCGCCGTTGGTCAGGCCGGTGTCCAGGTGGTAGGGCGTCGTGGGCGAGGCGACGAGCGTGCCGCCGCGGTAGACGCGGTAGCCGGTGACGCCGACGTCGTCGCTCGCCGCCGGTAGGTCGTGCCGTTGACGAGCGACTCGTCCGTGAACGTGCGGCCCTCCTGGAAGGCGATCGGCGTGCCGTCGCGGCGCAGCTCGTAGAAGACGACGCCGACGTCGTCGCTCGCCGCGTCCCAGCTGAGCTGGACCTGCTTGCTGCTCGCGGCGGCGGTGAAGCCCGAGGGCGCCGAGGGCGCGGTCGTGTCGCGCGAGGACCGCGGCGTCGCGACGATGGTGCTCACCGGCGACTGGTTGCCGGCGGCGTCGACCGCGGCGATGCCGTAGGTGTAGGACTGGCCGTTGGCCAGGCCGGCGTCGGTGTGCTGGGTGGCGGCGGGGGAGGCCACGAGCTGCCCGTCGCGGAAGACGCGGTAGCCGGCGACGCCGACGTCGTCGCGCGACGGGCTCCAGACGAGCGCGACCTGCCCGTTGCCCGCCGCGGCGTCGACGCCCGCGGGTGCGGTCGGCGCCTTGGTGTCCTTGAGCGCCGGGGCGGCGACGCAGACCCAGACCTTCTTGGTGGTCCAGACCTTCTTGGTGCGCTTCTTGCCGTGGACCTTGATCTTCTTGGCGACGCGCACGCGCTTCTTGCGCTGGACGGCGACCTTGCCGGCCGCGCACCGGGGCGGCTTCTGCCTGGCGGCGGCCGTGGCGCCGTAGGCGACCGGCGTGAGGACGGCGCTCGTCAGGAGCGCCGCCATCGCGGCGGCCGTGGTGCGGAGGTGGTTGGTGGGGGTCATGCGGCCTCCTTGGCGGGGATGGACGTGGGCTCGGGAACGGCCCGCGGGACCGCCGCGGGCCGGGAGGTGGGCGGCGCCTCGCGCTTGGGGTCGCCGGGGACGACGCGCCGCAGGAAGAGGAAGACGACGGCGGCGCCGCCGGCGAGCAGGGGCGCGCGCAGCCACGGCTCGGCGGCGTCGGTGCCGGCGCCGAGGGTGTGGGCGATGGCCAGCGCCCAGGCGAGCACCGTCGCGCGGTGCAGCCTGCGCCAGAGCTTGGGGCCGACCAGGCGGCGGGCGTAGAAGGTGAGCCCGAGCGCGGCGGCGAGCCACCCGCCCGCGATGCCGGCGCCGGTCCACAGCGGCCGGTAGGCGATCGTGCCGGGCACGGCGATCGTCAGCGGCGTGGCGTGCAGCCACGGGTCGCCGAGCAGCGTCACGCCGTGGACGCCGATGGCCACGAGCCCCGCGAGCGCCGTCGACTCGTGCAGCGCCAGCAGGACGCGCCCGGCGCCGCGGCGGCGGGGCAGGCCGTTGGCCATGAGCAGGCCGAGCACGACGGAGGCGGTGAGGGCGACGAGCGCCACGACGCCGGCCGCGCGCGAGGCGATCCACCACGCGTGGTCCGCGGGCTGGGGGACGGTGGTCATCCGAAGCTCCGCTCCGCCGGGGCCGCGGCCGCGGCCGCCACGCCGCGGCCGCGCTCGGGGAGGCGCAGCCGGACGACCGGGCGCGGCGCGAGGCGCTCGACCGCGCCGTCCTCGTGGACGAGCACGCCGCCGTGGCGGGCGAGCACGCGGCGTGCGCCGTCGGGTCCGCGCAGCAGCGCGGTCTTGGCCAGCGTCTCGGCCTCGACGCCCGTCGGGGCGACCGCCGTGACGGACGCCAGCCCGGTGAAGCACGGCCGGCCCGTCGCGGGGTCGAGCAGGTGGTGGGCGGTCGCGCCGCCGGGCGCGCGCCAGATCCGCGAGGAGAGGCCCGAGGTCGCGACGGCGCCGTCGCGGATGGCGAAGCCCTCGAGCATCCCGCGGCCGAACGGGCAGGCGACGTCGACGCGGCGCGGGGCGCCGCCGATGCGGACGTCGCCGCCGCAGTCCACGGCCCAGTGCGCGTAGCCGTCCAGCAGCGCGCCGGCGAGGTCGGCGGCGTGGCCCTTGCCGGTCCCGCCGGTGTCGAGGCGCAGGCGTGGCGGACGGCGGATCGTGCCGGCGGCGTCGTCGACGGTGATCTCCCGCCACAGCGACGCGGGGTTCGGGCGGGCGGCGGCGCGCGGCGTGGTGGCGGCGGCCAGGGCGTCGCGGAGGTCGAGCCGGCGCGCGGGATCCCACGAGTCGCGGTAGCCGGCGGCGAGCAGGTCGTCGTGGACGGTCGGGTCGACCAGCCCGCCGGAGCCGTGCGCCGCGGCGAGCGCCGCCCGGATCGCGGAGCGCAGCAGCGGCGAGGCCGGGACGACGGGACGCGGGTCGGCGTTGAGCGCGGACAGCTCGGAATCGGGGCGGAAGCGCGAGAGCGCGCGGTCGTAGTCGCGCAGGAACGCCTCGACGCGGGCGGCGGCGTCCTCCGGGCCGGGCAGGCCGGGGCGCGCGGGCGGCCCGACGAGGATCCCGATGCGGGTGCCCATGAGCTCGAGGCGGCGGTCGGCGCCGGTCATGACGTGGTGGTGACCACGGGGGCGGGGGCGGAGGCGGCGGCCGGGTCGGCGGCGGGCACCGGTGCGGGCTCGGGCGCCGCGGCGACGGGCGCCGGCGCGGTGGCGGCGGGCACGGCCGGGGTCGCCGCCGGGGCGCTGCGCTCGACGACCTCCTCGACGGCCGCGGGCGCGGAGCGCTGCCGCGGGGCGGCGGTGGTGGCTGCGGCTCGCGTGGGCTGCGGCGCGGACGTCGCGGCGGGGGCGGCCGCGGTGGCGGCGACCGCCGCGGTGCGCGGCGCCGCGGCGGCCTGCCGGCGCACCGTGATGACCTCCTCGACGTGCCGGCGGCGCAGCTGCGCGCGGCTGAGCCCGTCGACGCGGATCCGCCGCGTCTCGACGACCTTGCGCACCACCCTCGGCGCCGCGGCGACCGCGACCGGCCGCGACGGCATGCCGAGCGCCGGGTCCTCGCCCGCGGCCATGTGCCCCGCGATCACGGCGCACACCGCGGCGAACAGGCCGGCCGACCCGAGGTAGACCGGCGCCGACGGCGGCCGGGCCGGGCCGCGACGCGCGGGGGTGGGCCGGGCCTTGGCGGCGGGCTTTGCGGCAGCCGGCTTCGCAGCGGCGGCCGGCGTGATGCCGACCCGGCTCGTCGCCGCGGCGGCCGGCTCCTTGGCACGCTCGCTCACGGCGCCACCTCCGTCGCGACCTCGGCGACCGGCTCGGCGGTCGTCGCCGTCGTGGCGGCGGGCAGCGGCTCGGGAGCGGGCTCGGCCACCGGCGGCGCGTCCTGCGGTGCCGTCGTCGTCGCGCAGTCGGCGACGACCACGCCGGGGACGTCCTCGGGCAGCGGGTGCACCGTCTTGACGGGCTGCGGCCGGGGCTTCGCGGCGCGGCGGGCCGCGCGCGAGCGGCGGTGGCGCTTGGTGCGGTGGTGGCGCTTCGGGCGGTGGGCCGTCGCCGCGGTTGCCGTGGGCGCCGCGGCCGGCGCCGGGGCGCACTCGCCCTCGGTCACGCCGGGCGCGGGCAGCGTCTCGACGATCACCACCGGCGGCTCC
>JACRMD010000177.1 GCA_016215085.1 Solirubrobacterales bacterium
CGTGCTCGCCGCGGCCCAGGCCGTGGCGATCGCCGCCGCGGGGGTGGCGGCGGGAACGCTGCTGGCCTTCGCGGGCCGCTGGGCGATCAGCGAGCTGGCACCCAAGTTCCTGATCGAGATCAGCCTGACCAGCATCGTCCTCATGGCACTGGGCGCCCTCGCGATGGCGCTCGTCGCCGCCGCCCTGCCGGCGCGCTACATGGCCCACCTCGACCCGGCCTCGGCCTTCCGGCGATGAAGGTCCCGCTCGCACGTCGCCAGCTCCTCGCGCGCCGCGGCAGCACGCTCGCCGGCGTGGCGGGGATCGCGGTCGCGCTCCTGCTCATCCTCGCGCTGAACGGCATCGTCGCCGGGATGGAGTCGCGGATCACCGCCGTGCTCGATCGCAGCGGACCGGACGTCGTGGTCGCGCAGGCGGGCGTGGACACGATCCACATGTCGGAGTCGACGCTCGCGCGGTCGTCGGCGGACGCCGTCGCCGCCGTCCCGGGCGTCGCGCGCGTCCGTCCCGTGTCGCTGGTGACGACCGCGGTCGAGCGCGGCGATGCCCGCGGCATGGTCTACCTCGTCGGCGAGGAGCAGCCCGGCAGCACGATCGCGCCGGTGGCCGGCCGCGCCCCCGGACGGGACGAGATCGCGATCGACCGCACGCTGGCCGACGAGCTCGGCGTGGGCATCGGCTCGACCGTGCGGACGCTCGGCATGCCCCTGCGCGTCAGCGGCGAGCTCGAGAAGACGGCGTCGCACACGAACTCGGTGGCGATCGTGCCGCGCGCCGAGATCACCGGGATGCTGGGTGGCGCGGACGTCGTCAACTACGTCTTCGTGGACGCCGACCGCGGGGTCGGTGCCGGAGCGCTGAGCGACCGCATCAACGCGGCCGTCCCGGGGATCAAGGCCTCCTCGCGCGCGAGCTTCGCACGGTCCGAGCGACGGCTGGTCGGCGACATGTCGACCGACATCGTGCGCGGCATGACGTTCGTCGGGTTCGTCATCGGTGTGTCGGTGGCGGCGCTGGTCGCGTACAGCCTCACGCTGGCCCAGCTGCGTGACTACGCCGTCCTGCGGGCGCTCGGCCTCAGGGTCCGGCGGGCACTGACGCTCGTGCTCACCCAGGTCGGCGCCACCGTGGCGCTCGGCTTCGGCGTCGCCCTGGCGCTCGTCTGGGCCCTCGGCGCCCTCCTGGCCATGCACGGCGACGCGATGCAGCTGACGCTGCGCTTCGCCGACGTCGCCGAGGCGATCGTGGTCGCCGGGATCGTCGCCGCTCTGGCGGCCGCCTTCCCGGTCATGCGCGTCGCGCACATCGATCCCGCCAGCGTCTTCCGCAGATGAGGTGAGCGTCGTGACACCGGTACTCGTGAGCATCCGCAGCCTCGCCAAGAGCTTTGGCGAGGGGGAGACCCGCGTCGACGCCGTGCGCGGTGTCGACCTCGACCTGCATGCCGGCGAGATCGTCCTGATCATGGGGCCGTCCGGCAGCGGCAAGACGACCTTCCTGACGATGCTCGGCGGCCTCCTGCGGCCGAGCGGCGGCGAGATCCACGTCGACGGCACCGACATCGCCGCGCTCACGGAGCGCGAGCTGCCGCCCTTCCGCGCCCGCACGTTCGGCTTCATCTTCCAGGACTTCAACCTCATCGCCGCGCTGTCGGCGCGCGAGAACGTCGAGGTTGCGCTCAACATCGCGGGGGAGACGGGTGCGCCGGCGCGAGAGCGCGCGGAGCGCCTCCTGCTCGACATGCAGCTCGGCAACCGGCTCGACTTCCGGTTGGAGAAGCTCTCCGGTGGCGAGAAGCAGCGCGTCGCGATCGCGCGCGCGATCGCCAACCGGCCGGCGCTGATCCTCGCCGACGAGCCCACCGCCAACCTCGACTCCCAGCACGGCGCCGAGACCATGCGCCTGCTCCGGCACCTCGCCAAGCAGGAAGGCGCCACCGTCGTCATCGTCAGCCATGACAGCCGCCTGCGCGAGGTGGCCGATCGCGTGCTGTGGCTCGAGGATGGCAGCTTCAAGGCCCTCCAGGCCCTCGCTCGCGACCCCGTCTGCGGCATGCTCCTCGACCCCGAGCAGGCGCCGGCGAGCATCGAGCGGAAGGGCGAGCGCATCTACTTCTGCTCGAAGGGGTGCCGGGACGAGTACCTGGAGGGGGACACCAGCGACAGGCCGGCGAGCGCCGCCGGCACCGCGTGACGAGGAGCGTGCGTCATGGCCTCCTTCCTGTTCGAAGGGCACCGCGCCTTCTCCACGCGCGAGGGCGCGGGCGACCCGATCGTCTTCCTTCCGAACGCCACCCTCACCGGACGGTTGTCCGCAGTATCAGGCCGAGTACTCAAGGCCACCAACGACGTCATCGTCGTCGACGTGGCGCTCGTCGGCAACTTCGCGGGCCGCCTGCGGCGTCCGCCCTCCGCCGCGGCGTCGAGGGCCCCGCTCGCCGAGACGGCGACGGTCAGCCGATGAGCGGCGCGTCGAGCGCCGCGCGCAGCGAGGCGATCTCGGTGACGGCGGCGCCGACGTACGCGCTGCGCACGGCACCGATCTCGTCCATGAGGTCCGCCATGTAGGAGGCGTCGTCGGCCAGCGGCGTCAGCGCCGCCGATGCGCGCTCGCGCTCCAGCAGCTGGAGGTGGTTCCGCAGGCCGCTGGCGGTGCTGGTCGTGAGCTGGTCGGTCGTCATGTCTGCTCTCCTCGGACTACCAAGGGGGACGTTCAAGCAGCACTGTCGCATACCCCCGAGGGGTATTACGTGAGCGTGGTCACGCACCTCGCCGGTCTGATGCGGCGCGCACGCCCGGCGCCTGTGCCACAGTTGGCGCCGGGGTCGTGTCGTGGTCGAGGGGGCCGGTCAGCAGCTCGCGGCGGACCGCCTGTTCCGGGCGCTGCGTCGCCGTGTGGTGGCGGCGAACCTGGTCGGCGCGACGCTGGCCTACGTCTACCTGACGATCATCGCCGCGCCGCAGCCGCCGCCACCCGAGAGCGAGGGGCACCTCTACCTCGGCATCGCGCCGCTGTACGTCGGGATCGCCATGCTCCTGGGCCGGCGTGCGGGCAGGCGGTCCTTCGAGCCGGTCGAGGCCTGGCTCGCGGGCCACCGGGCGGCCAGCGGTGAGGAGCGCACGCTGGCGTTGAGCCTGCCGTGGCGGACGGCGGCGGTGTCGGGCGGCGGGTGGCTGGTGGCCGCCGTGCTGTTCGGGGCGCAGACGGCCACGCACCATCCGGCCGTCTACGTGGCCGGCGTCGTGCTCGGCATCGCGCTCGCCGGCCTCACCACGACGGGGATGACCTACCTGCTGGCCGAACGCGTGCTGCGGCCGGTGTTCGCGCTGGCGCTCGCGGGCGAGACCTCGCCGGCCCGGGGATCGGTCGCGGCGAAGACGCTGCGCACCGGCCCGCGGCTGCTGGTGTCGTGGGCGCTCGGGTCGGCGGTGGCCCTCGTGGCGATCGTCGTCGCCTTCCTCGGCCGGGGCGACTGGCGCGGTGACGCGCTGCTCGGGCCGGTGCTGTTCCTGGCCGTCGCCGGGCTGTTCGCGGGCGGGCTCCTGACGGCGGCCGCCGCGCGGTCGATCGCCGAGCCGGTCGACCGGGTGCGCGCGGCGCTCGAGCGGGTCGAGGCGGGCTCGCTCGACGCGGACGTCCGCGTCGACGATGGCGGAGAGATCGGCTTCCTGCAGGCGGGGTTCAACCGCATGGTCGCCGGCCTGCGCGAGCGCGAGCGCATCCGCGCCGCCTTCGGGACCTACGTCGACCGCGACGTCGCCGACCACATCCTGCGCGCGGGCACCGACCTGGCCGGCGAGGAGGTCGAGGTGACGATGCTCTTCCTCGACGTGCGCGACTTCACAGGCTTCGCCGAGTCCGCCTCGCCGCGCGAGGTGGTGGCCACGGTCAACCGGCTCTTCGCACGGGCCGTCCCGGTCATCCACCGCCACGGCGGCCACGTCGACAAGTTCGTCGGCGACGGGCTGCTCGCGGTGTTCGGCGCTCCCGTCCGGCAGGACGACCACGCCGTACGGGCGCTCGCCGCCGCGCTCGAGATCGACGGCGCCGTGCGTGAGGAGTTCGGCCATCGGCTGTCGGTCGGCGTCGGCCTGAACTCGGGCCCCGTCGTCGCCGGCAACGTCGGCGGCGCGGGACGGTTCGAGTTCTCGGTGATCGGCGACGCGGTGAACGTGGCCGCCCGCGTGGAGGCGGCGACGCGCCGGACCGGCGACACGGTGCTGGTCTCCGAGCACACGCGAGCACGGCTGCCGGCCGCGACGGCGGCGGCACTGCGGGAGCGCCCCGCCGTGCCGCTCAAGGGCCGGACGCAGCCCGTGCGGCTGTTCGCGCCGGCGACCGGCACGCCCGCTTCCAGCGTCCCGCCGGAGGGCATGGCCCGCGTCAGGCCTTGACCGCGCACGGCCGCTCACATCATCGAGCCGCCCTCGTCCATCGCCTCCTCGTCCTCCATGCCGTGCGTGCGCTCGTGCATCCCGTGCGGCAGGCGGCCGGAGACGTCGATGGTGAAGTGCTGGCCGGCCAGGTAGTGGCCGCCGACCGAGCAGAAGACCTCCCAGCGGCCGGGCCCGAGCACGACCGATGTGCTCCGGCGCGTGCCGGGCTCGAGGCCGTCGACGCCGTAGGGCGCGGCCTCGTCGACCGGCTGCCCGGGTGCCGACATCTCGATCGGCGTCCGCTCGATCATGACGTCGTGGCCCGTGATGCCGTAGCTGCGGACGACGAGCTGGTACCGGCCGGCGCGGAGCCGGCGGCTGCTCGGCTTGAACCAGTAGTCGCCGACGTCGACGGCGAACTGCCCGTGCCGGGCGACCGGCGTCACGTCGGTCGGCATGACGGCGCCGTGGCCGGGCATCACCGGGTGCTCCGACATCGCGCGCTCGTAGGCACGCTGCCCGTCGTCGGACCCGGAGGTGGCGAGCAGGACTCCCGCCGGGACGAGCACCGCGACCGCGGTCGCGGCATCCGGGTTCTCGGGTCGACCTGTTGCGGACAACCACTTGTCGCAATCCGCACGAATGGGAAGACGCGTGAGGCCGGCGGTGGGCCGGCGCCTGGTGCGCCGGCCCACCGCTGGTGTGATCAGCCGCCGGTGTAGCGGAAGATCCAGAGGCCGTGGTCGCGGTCGCTGGCCGCGACGAGCTCCTGGCCGCCGTCCTCGAAGACCTGCACGCCCCAGAAGTTGTTGCCATCGGGGGCGACGTAGTGCCCGGTCTCGACGAGCTGGTCGTTGACGATCCGCGCGACGCGGAAGCCGCCGGCGTAGTACGAGAAGTACGCCAGCCGCGCGTCCTGTGCCGAGGTGGCGACCTCGTGCACCGACAGGTCGCCGAAGCCGTCGGCGAACGCCGGGTCGTGGGCCTCCGGGAGCGCGTAGGTGTCGAGCTCGGTCATCTTGCCCGCCTCGTTGCGGAACAGGTGCACGTAGCCCCACCCGTCGAAGTACGACGAGAAGGTCAGCGTGTCCCCGGTCGCGCCCAGCGTGATCGGCGCGAGCTGCGTGCCGTCGCCGGCGAGGCAGGCCGCGTCGTCGTACTGGCCCTCGACGCCGAAGATCGCGTAGCCCTGCTCGCGCGGGGCGACGCCGAACGTCGGGATGTCACCCGCGACGCTCATGCCCAGCGTCTGGTTGCAGGCGTCCGAGGCCGTGCGGTTGAAGATGAGCACGGCGGCATACCCGCCGGCCTGCTCCACCGCGGCGACCTTCTCGGTGAACGTGCAGACGCCGCGCTCGACCACCGCGATCTGCGTCCCGTCGCCTGCCGGCACGGCGGGATCGCCCGGGCAGGCACGTCCGGCGAACTTCGCCTGGCCCGTGATGGTCGAGCCCTCCGGCAGCTTCGTCGTGTCGCTGCCCTGGCTGGCGGTGATGTCCGTGCCGTCGGTGAGGTTCTTCGCCGTCAGCGCGTACGGCCCGAAGTCCTCGTCGGCGCCGATCACGTAGGCGTCGTCCTTGGTGAACTCGGCCTCGTGGCCGTTGCCCTCCGGCGGGACGGTGAACCCGCTCTCCGCGGCCTCGGGATCCGGGTTGGTGAAGTCGGTGTCGCCGAGGTACAGCGGCGTCGTCGGGTTCGTCACGTCGAGCTTCACGTAGCCCGCGTCCCAGTAGGACAGCAGCATGACCTGCTTGCCGCCGATCTCCTTGACCACCATGTCGTGCAGGAAGATCTCCTGCAGGTTCGACGGGGCCGCCTGGGCGATCTGCGGGAACATCTCGTCGAGGTCGTACTCGGCGATGAGCCTGGCCTTCTTGGGGTCGGTGATGTCAACGATGTCGACGTCCTTGCCCTCCTCGTTGTCGACGATCACCGCGTAGGCCTTGTCGCCGGCGTCCCACGCGAACACGCTGTGGATCTCGTTGGCGGCCTTCTTGCCCTGCCCGTTGACGGTGAAGTCGCCGACGCCCTGGGCCAGCGGCGTCGGGCTCGCCGGCTTGGTCACGTCGTAGATGTTCATGCCGCCGAAGCCGGCCTTGTCCTTGCACTTCTCGTTGTTGGTGACCAGGACGTCGCCGTTGAAGTACTTGGTGGTCAGCCGGATCGCCTGCACGCCCTCGCCCGGGGCGCTGCCCTCCTTGGAGACGATGAAGGCCTGCTCGCGCGGCGCGGCCGGGTCGCTGATGTCGACCACGTGGACGCCGTTGTACTTGCAGGTCTCGCCGCCCCACGCCGCCAGGAAGGCGGTGTTGCCGTCGGGCGAGACGCCGACGTCGGCGATCTTGCCGGGCTCGACGTTCTTCAGCTTGAGCTTGCTGACGAGCTCGACGTTGCTCGACGACGGCGGCAGGTGGCCGTCGGTCCCCCCGTGCTGGTGCAGGTGGCGCTCCTCGTAGCCGGCGCCGAACGCGCCGTCGCTGTAGAGGAGCTCATCGTGTGCGTCGGCCGTCCCCGCGGTCGCCATGCCGAAGGCAAGGCACGCGGCGGCCAAGCCCTTGCGGACTGCTGCTGCAGGCAAGTGCTGCTCCTTGTGTGGTTCTCCCCTGGAGCCGCGCGACGGTCGCCCCTGCCGCCGGCGTCCTCCCCGAATGGGTCAGCAACCTAGACCACCCGCACAGCGGTTGGCAAGCTCAATCCCTACGAGATGTCGGAGTGGCCTCTCCCGCTCAGACCTCGCGGCTGGCAGCTTGAGCCGGTGCCGCCGATCCCGCTCGCACACAGTCGAGCGGGACCGCTGTGTCAATGAGTCCCTTCCCGGTGGACGCGCCACGGCCGGGTCTCTGCAGCGCACCGCGAGCGGACCGTCGATTGCCCGGCGACGAGGCCCTCCGCGGCCGCCATGCTCATGGCACGAGGCTCGCGGCGTGGTCCAAGAGGTGCTGCGGTTCTTCGGCATCGCGCACCCTGCGCAATGGGTCGACGCTTGCGTGTCGGGTGCTTCCGCTCCCGCGCCGACAAGGCATCGACCGCTGCATGCGTCCGCGACGGCACGCTGCGTGCGGTCTTCACGGATTGAGCGCGTCCACGTACTTCCGCCTTCCGGAGGCCTCAAGACGACGTCGCCAACAATCGCACGATCGTTAGAATGTGCGCGTGACCGAACTGCCGATGCTTACGCCGGCGCCGGCCC
This sequence comes from Solirubrobacterales bacterium, assembly GCA_016215085.1. GTDB lineage: Bacteria > Actinomycetota > Thermoleophilia > Solirubrobacterales > Solirubrobacteraceae > Baekduia. The sequence continues at coordinate 7,568 of JACRMD010000177.1, forward strand.
CGGGCCCGCAGTCGCCCGTTCCCGTCCGCGGGCAGCGGTTCCACGTCGAGGGCATGGACTGCGCGTCGTGCGCGCGCACCGTCGAGAAGGTCGTCGCCGGCGTCGACGGCGTGCGTGCCGCGCAGGTGTTCTTCGGCAACGCCACGCTGGTCGTCGAGGGCGACGCCGCGCCGCGGGCGGTCGTGGCCGCCGTGCGGCGGGCCGGCTATGGCGCGCGGCCGGTGGGCGAGGCGGCCACGCCGCGCGGGTCCTTCTGGTGGGACGGCGCGCGGGCGCGCTCGACGACGCTCTCGGTCCTGCTGCTGGTCGCCGCGGTGGCCGCGTCGCTGCTCGGCGCGCCGCGCGGCGTGGACGAGCCGCTGTACCTGCTGTCGATGGCCGTCGGCGGGTGGCCGGTCGCCTACGCCGCGCTGGCGGCGGTGCGCCGTCGCGCGCTGGACATGAACGTGCTGATGCTGCTGGCGGCGGTCGGCGCCGTCGGCATCGGCGAGTATGCCGAGGGCGCGTGGGTGCTCGTGCTCTTCGCCGTCGGCACCACGCTGGAGAGCTTCGCGCTGGCGCGCAGCCGCCGCTCGGTCGAGGCCCTGATGGAGCTGGCGCCGGCGGAGGCGGTCGTGGTCGAGGGCGGCCACGAGCGCCGGATCGCGGTCGAGCAGATCGCCGTGGGCGCGCTCGTGCGCATCCGGCCCGGGGAGCGCCTGCCGCTCGACGGCACGGTGGCCGACGGCGCGTCGAGCGTCGACGAGTCCGCGTTGACGGGCGAGTCGCTGCCCGTCGAGAAGGAGCCCGGCGACCAGGTCTTCGCCGGCACGCTCAACGCCCACGGCGCGCTGACCGTGCGGGTGACCTCGGTGGCGGCCGACTCGACGCTGGCGCGCGTCGCCCGCCTGGTCGCCGAGGCGCAGGGCTCGCAGGCGCCCTCCGAGCGCTTCGTCGACCGCTTCGCCCGCGTCTACACGCCGATCGTCCTCGGCGTCGCGGTCGCCATCGCGGTCCTGCCGCCGCTGCTCGGCGCGGACGTCGACACGTGGCTGTACCGCGCGCTGGCGCTGCTGATCGTCGCCTGCCCGTGCGCGTTGGTCATCTCCGTGCCGGCCACGGTCGTCTCGGCGATCGGCGGCGCCGCGCGGCGCGGGATCCTCATCAAGGACGGCCAGGCGCTCGAGGACCTCGCGCGCGTCCGCGCCGTGGCGATCGACAAGACCGGCACCCTGACCGAGGGGCGCCCGCGGCTGGCGGGCGTCAGCGTGCTCGACGGCGCCGGCGAGCCCGAGATGCTCGCGCTCATGGCCGCGGTCGAGGGCCCGTCCGAGCACCCGCTGGCGCAGGCGATCGTCCAGGCGGCGCGCGAGCGCGGCCTGACGCCGCCGCCGGCCACCGCCTTCGAGGCGCTGCCCGGCCGCGGGGTCGTCGCGACCGTCGACGGCCGGCGGCTGTGGGCCGGCGGTCCGCGGCTGGCGGCCGACCGCGGCGCCGCGCCGCCCGCGGC
>JACRMD010000087.1 GCA_016215085.1 Solirubrobacterales bacterium
AGCGCCGCCTTGGACACGCCGGCCCAGTCGTAGGCCGGCCACGCGACGCGCGCGTCGAAGTCGAGGCCGACGACGCCCGCGTGCTCCCCGCGCTCGAGCAGCGGCGCCAGCCCTGCCGCAACGGTCTTCAGGCTGAACGCGCTGATCTCGAACGCGGCGATGGCGCTCTGCGCGGGCGCCTCGAGGAACCGCCCGCCGAGCGCGTCGCCGGGCACGAACGCGATCGCGTGCAGGACCCCGTCCAGCGCGCCCCAGCGCTCCTCGAGCGCCGCGCGCACCGCCGCGACGTGCGACTCGTCGGTCGCGTCGAGCTCGAGGACGTCCGCGGGCTGCGGCAGCCGCCCCGCCATGCGCTGCGTGAGGCGCATGCCGCGGCCGAAGCCGGTGAGCACGATCTCGGCGCCCTCCTCCTGCGCGCGGCGCGCGACGGCGAAGGCGATCGAGCGGTCGGTGAGCACGCCGGTGATGAGCAGCCGGCGGCCGTCGAGGAGTCCCATGACCCTTGCCTACCGGAGCGCGCGGCGGCGGTTGCCCGACTTCGACGTTTGGACCCCTCGGCGTCGAGGGCAATCTAGGCATCCGGTGCAGGATGCATGGGTCGAGGGGGACCGGGGCGCGCGGTGGCGCTCCGCGTCGGGTCGCAAGGGGGACGACGCCGGGTGCTCGGTGCTCGAGGTGCCTCCGGGCTGCCGGCTGCCCCGCCACACCGACAGCGCCGAGGAGGTCATCGTCGTCGTGGACGGCGAGGCCGAGGTGGAGGTCGACGGCCGCGAGGCGCCGCTGGGGCCGGGCGAGCACGCGATCGTGCCCGCCCACGTCCCGCACGAGGTGCGCAACGCCGGGCCGCACCTGCTCCGCTTCCTGGCCGTCTACGCGTCGACCGACGTGACGACGACCTACGAGGACCCGGTGCAGCCCGACGGCACGCGCGAGCGACGGCCGCTCAACGGCTCCTGACGCGCACCTTCGCCGAGACCTGGCGGGCGCCGCCCGCGGGGTCGCGCAGCACGGCGCGCAGGCGCAGGTCGAGGCGGTGCCGCGCGGCGAGCTTCCGGCGCAGCGCCCTGGGCAGCGCGAGCTTCACCACGACCGACCGGTTCGCGCCGATCGCCAGCCGCCGATGCACCGCCGCCCGGCCGGCCTTCGCCTGGAGCGTGCCCGTGATGCCGAACGCGTTGTCGTTGACGAGGCGCACGGCGACCCTGCCGTCGCGGCCGGGCCTCGCGCCGGCGAGGCGGAGCGAGACCTTCGCGCTCGCGCCGAACGCGAGCACCGGGCCCGGCCCGGCCGCGCCGTCGCCGCTGGTCGCCGGCTCACCGGTCGCCGGGACGTCGGCGGGGCCCGCGCCGGGCTTCGCCGCGGGCGGTCCGAGGGCGAGCGTGAGCTTGACGTCGTCGGCGATCGCGGACGAGAACGTCTTGTCGTCGTCGAACGAGGTGAGCGTGACCCGGATGCTCCGGGTGCCCGGCGGAACCGGCGCGCGGCCCTCGCGCGGCACGAGGATCGTGCGGTTGCGGCGGTCGGCGGCCGTCAGCGGCGGCAGGTCGAGGGCGCCGCGCTCGGCGCCCTCGCCGTCGAGGAACGCCGCGTGGACGCCCATGCGGTCGCCGTAGGTCACCCCGCCGCCGAGCAGCGCGGAGAGCTTCGCGGTCGCGCGGCCGCCGTCGATGGCCTCGGCGGAGGCCGACACGTCGGCGGTCTGCGTCGCCGTCGTGATCCCGCCGGTCGCGGCGCCGTCCCCGCCGCCGAGCAGGTTCAGGCCGCCGCCCCAGCGCGGCGCGTCGAGGTGGGTCGGCACGCCGAAGTGCGGGAAGCTCCCGTAGCGCACCGCCGTCATGCCGCCGGTCCGCTTCCAGCCGGGGATCTGCGCGGACTGGCCGGGCAGCCGTGCGCCGAAGCCGTCCTCGAAGCCGCCGTTGACGAGCAGGTTGCCCTCGAGCGGCGCCGTGCCCGCGCCGAGCCGGATGCTCACCGTCGCCCCGGCGAGGTTGGCGACCGCGAGATCCTCGCGGCCGTCGGCGTCGAAGTCGCCGGCGGCCAGCGCGACCGGGAAGTCGCCCACCTCGATCTCGCCGCCGTCGCGGAAGGTGCCGTCGCCGTTGCCGAGGCGGACGCTGACGGAGTCGTCGTCGGTGTTGGCCGTCGCGACGTCCTGCGCGCCGTCGCCGTCGAGGTCGGCGGCCACGACGGCGATCGGGCGGTCGCCGGTCGGCACGTCGGGCGGCCCGTCGCCGAGCGAGCCGTCGCCCTTGCCCGCCCGCACGGCGATCCGGTCCTCGAACGTGACCGGCGCGGCGACGTCGGCGATCGCGTCGCCGTCGAAGTCGCCGACCGCGGTGTCCAGCACGAGGTTCGGCACGGCGGCGGTCCTGACGGCGTGGAACGTCCCGTCGCCCTTGCCGGTCAGGACGCCGAGCTGCTGCGGCGTGCCGGCCATGATGAAGGTCAGGTCCTCGCGGCCATCCCCGTCGAGGTCGGCCGCCTGGATGCCGCCGGTGTAGCGGCCGGTGTCGATGTCGGGGCCCGTCGCGGCGAAGGCGCCGTTGCCGGTCCCGAGCCGGACGCTCACCGACAGGAGGTTCGTGGCGGCGAGGTCGGCGGCGCCGTCGCCGTTGAAGTCGCCGATCGCCAGCGACTCCGCGCGGGTGGGCAGGTTGAGCGCCGCCGTCGGGAAGAAGGTGCCGTCGCCGACGCCGCGGAAGACCTCGAGCTCGCGGTCGCCCTGGGCCGCGGCGACCGCCAGGTCCTCGATGCCGTCGGCGTCGAGGTCGGCCACGGCCACGTCGTAGGGCCGGAACAGGTCGGCGCCGACGGGCCCGCCGTCGCGGAACGTGCCGTCGCCGTTGCCGAGGCGGATGGAGACGCGCCGGCGCCGCTCGTCGGTGATGGCGAGGTCCTGCCGGCCGTCGGAGTTGAAGTCGCCGGCCGCGACGGCCTGCGGGGTGCCGTCGGCGATCGCGATGTCGGGCGCCGCGCTGAACGGCGCGGCGGCGGCGGATGCGGGGCCCGCCGCGAGCAGGCAGGCGAAGATGGCCGCGCCGAGCGCGGCGAACGGGGAGGGGGGCATGGCCGCATGGTGCTGGGCCCCGGCGCCCGTCTCGCTGGCCTCCCCCTCCCAGGCTTTTGCCCTAGGCCCTGCCGATGTGTAACCTATCGGTGATACCTCTCCCCCTCTTCCAGGAGGTCACCATGCAGGACAGCATCGAGCGCGAGACCCTCATCGCCGCCCCCGTGGAGCGCGTCTGGGCGCTGATCACCGAGCCCGAGCACCTCGGCACCTGGTTCGGCGACGCCGGCGCGGAGGTCGACCTGCGCCCCGGCGGCGCGCTGGCGGTGCACTGGGCCGAGCACGGCACGGTCCACGGCCGGGTCGAGGCCGTCGAGGCGCCGCACCGGTTCGCCTGGCGCTGGTCGACCGACGGCGAGGACTTCTCCGCGCCGAAGTCCACCGAGGTCGAGTTCACGCTCGCCGCCGAGGGCGACGGCACGCGGCTGCGCGTCGTCGAGCGCGGCTTCGCGACGCTCGCCGGCGGCGAGGCCGCCGTGCGGGCGCGCTTCGACGACCACACCGAGGGCTGGGCCATCGAGATCGGGCACCTCGCCGAGCACGCGGAGCACGCGCGGGCGTGACCGCCGAGGTCCTCACCGCCCTGGCCGACCCGACCCGGTTCCGGGTGCTCGAGCTGCTGGGCACCCGCGGGCCGGGGACGGCGACGACCCTCGCCGCGGAGCTGCCCGTCAGCCGTCCCGCAGTCATCAAGCACCTCGCGGTCCTCGACCGGGCGGGCCTCGTCGAGCGCCACCGTGAGGGGCGCGAGGTGCGCTGGGTCGTGCGGCCCGAGCCGCTGGAGGAGACGGCGCGGTGGATGAGCGCCATCGCCCGCCAGTGGGACGCCCGGCTCGCGGCGCTCAAGCGCCTGGCGGAGGAGGACGCGGGCTAGGCCGGCGGCGGCGCGGCGGCCGAGTCGGCCTTCCAGCCGGCCACCTTGTGGGTGCCGTCGCAGAACGGCTTGCGGCGCGACCGGCCGCAGCGGCACAGGGCGATCGTGCGCTGCTGGACCTCGATCTCGGCGCCGTCCTGGTCGACGAGCGTGAACGGCCCGCGCACGAGCAGCGGGCCGTCGCGGTACGGGGTGATGCGGGCGCCCTCGGAGCTCATGCGGCGACCGCCTCGGCCTCGGAGGCGCGCAGCGAGCTGTGCCCCGCCTCCCACGCGCCGAGCAGGTGGCGCGCCCAGCGGCCCTCGAGCTCGGCCAGCGCGCGAGCGCCGAGCAGGACGTCGCCGACCAGCGCCGGCTCGCGCCGCACCAGGCCGCCGGCGAGGTCCACCGCCGCGACGTTCTCGTGGATGGCGTCGGCCGTGACGTGCTCGTCGAAGAACGCCGTCGCCGCCTTCGAGCGCCGCCCCAGCCGGCGCAGCCCGCGGGCGTAGCGGCCGTTGGGGATCGACGACGTCATCTCGAAGAGCGCCAGATGGCCGACGATCGCCCCGCGCCACCGGCGGTGCAGGCCGAACAAGGACATCAGGTTGACCGTCGCGAGCGTCACGCCCGGCAGCCGGTCGAGGTGCGCGCCGTACGTCGCGTCGAGCTCGAGCGCGACCATCGCGTCGGCGAAGAGCTGCGCGTGCACGCGGGCCGGGTCGCCGCCGCCGTACTCGTCGAACTGCACCTCCAGCAGCTCGGCCTTCGGCGGCCCCGACAGCCGCGGGATCGCCCACGAGTGCGGGTCGGCCTCCTTGAGCTGGTAGGCGGACCGGTGCACGAGGAACTCGCGGTAGTGCTCCAGCGTCCCCTTGGTCTCGAGGAAGCGCGAGAGCGAGGGCGCGTCGTCGGCGTCGTCGATCGCCCGCAGCGCGAGGTCCATCGTCGTGGCGTCGGCCGGCGGCGGCGTCCAGCCGGACAGCGCCGCGCGCAGCCCGTCCTCGAAGACCGCCTCGAGCCGCGCGCGCAGCCCGAGGAGGCCGGGGTCCCACTCCCACCGCTCGTCGACGCCGTCGAAGCCGCGGTAGTGCAGCTCGTAGAGGACGTACAGGGCGAGGTGCAGGTCGTCGTCGCCCAGGGGGTCGGCCGGCGCGGCGACGTCGATCGCGGGAACGGGGCCGGGTGCGGCGCCCAGCAGGTCGGTGACCGCCGACGAGAGCTCCCCGCGAGGCTCGGGCAGATGGGGCATGAGGGTGCCCTTACCCGAGGAACCGCGCGGCAAGCCATCGCGCGAGGCCCTCGACGCCCGCCTCGCCGGCCACCTCGCGGGCCATGCGGGCGCGGGGCCGTGCGATCAGGTCGCGCGCGTGCGCCAGCTCGGCGGCGCAGCCCAGGCGCCGGGCGACCGGCTGGAGCTCGTCGACCCAGGCCTCGAGGTGCTCGCGCATCGGCCGCGTCGCCCCGGTGCGCACGTCGCACCACGTCCCCTCCACGCCGTGGCGGCAGGCCGACCAGCGGTTCTCGCCGATCCGCCAGCCGGGCGCCGGCGGCGGCAGCTCGCCGGCGTCGTGGCGCTCGGCCAGCGAGACGACGAGCGCGTGCACGACGGCCGCGATCGCCACGGTGTCCTCGACGGTCGACTGCGCGTCGGGCACGCGCACCTCGACCGTGCCGTGCAGCGGGTGCAGGCGCGCCTCGAACCACCACTGCGCCGGGTCGGCGAAGCGGCCGCTGGCCAGGCCCCAGCCGAACGCGTCGGCGTGCTCCTCCCACGAGCCGATCGCCGGCGGCACGCCCTGGCGCGGGAGCAGGTCGCAGATCTTGGGGCGCACGGAGGCCAGCCCCATGTCCGCGCCCTCGTAGAACGGGGACGCGGCGCCGAGCGCGGCGAGCGCCGGGAGGTGCTCGCGCAGCGCGTTGTAGGCCGCGAGCGCGCGGTCGGCGCCGGCGATCGCCACGTGGACGTGCAGGCCGAAGACGAGCTGGCGGCGGGCGACGGCGCCGAACTCCTCCGCGATCGCCTCGTACCGCGCGCCGGCGTTCAGGGCGCCGTCGCCGTGCGCGAACGGGTGCACGCCGGCGCCGGCGAGGACGCCGATGCCCTCGGCAGCAGCGGCCAGCTCCCGGCGTGCGGCGCGCAGGAGCGCCGCGGCCTCGGGGACGCTCGCCGCCGGCGGCGCCGCGATCTCCACCTGCGCGGCCGGCATCTCCTGCTTGAAGCGCGGGTCGCCGGCGACGCGGTCGAGCACCTCCGTGCCGCGCGGCAGCAGGTCGTGCGTCTCGGGATCCAGGAGCATCAGCTCCTCCTCGATCCCCACGGTCGGCGGGCGCTCGACCTCGAAGGCGGCGCGGAGCGTCTCGGCGTTTGGAGGGAGCACCCGGGCGGATACCTCCCCCGTGATGAAGATCTTCACGCTTCCCGGCGTGTTCCGGCCCATCTCCGACAGCTGGATGCTGGCCGACGTGCTGCGGGAGCAGACGATCGACCCGCGCGCGTCCGTGGTCGACGTCTGCACCGGCAGCGGCGCGCTCGCCGTCTGCGCCGCGCTGCGCGGCGCCCGCGACGTCACGGCCGTCGACGTCTCCCGCCGCGCCCTGCTCTCGACCCGCATCAACGCGCGGCTCAACGGCGTGCGGGTGCGCACCCTGCGCGGGAGCCTGCTCGAGCCGGTCGGCACGGAGCGCTTCGACGTCATCGTCTCCAACCCGCCGTACGTGCCGTGCGAGGACCCCGACCTGCCCACGGGCGGCCCGCGGCGCGCCTGGGACGCCGGCCACGACGGCCGCGTCCTGCTCGACCGCCTGCTCGAGCAGGCGCCGGCCCACCTCAAGCCCGGCGGCGTGCTGCTGGTCACGCACTCGGCCCTCATCGGCACGGACGCGACGGTCGCCGCCATGGAGGCCGGCGGGCTCGACGTCGACATCGCGATGCGCCGCCGCGGCGCGCTCGGACCGCTGATGCGCAGCCGCGTGCGCCACCTCGAGGCCCAGGGGCTGCTCAGGCCCGGCCAGCGCGAGGAGGACGTCCTCGTCATCCGCGGCCGTGCCCCGGCGGCCCGCCGCGTGAGCCTCGTCGGCGCCCCGGCCGCCGCCGTCGCGTGAAGCTGACCCGCGACGTCGCACCCGGGGTGCACCGCGTCGAGGACGCGATCGTCAACTGGTACCTCGTCGAGGACGACGACGGCGTGCTCGTCGTCGACGCCGGGACCCCGCCGTCGTGGAAGTCGCTGCGCGACGCGCTGTCCCAGCTCGGCCGCACGTTCGGCGAGCTGCGCGCGCTGGTCCTCACCCACGGCCACTTCGACCATGTCGGCTTCGCGCGCCGCGCGCAGGAGGAGCTGCAGCTGCCGGTGCTGTGCAGCCCGCCCGAGGTCGAGATCGCCCGCCACCCGCGCCGCTACCCGACCGAGCGCTCGCGCATCCCGTACTTCGTGCACCCGCGCGGCGCCGTGCTGCTGGGCCGGCTGCTGCTCGACGGCGCCGCCTTCGCCCGCGGGCTGGACGGGCTGCGCACGTTCGCGCCGGGCGACGTGCTCGAGGACCTGCCGGGCGGGCCGGTCGTGCTCGACACGCCGGGCCACACGCCCGGCCACGTGAGCTTCCACCTGCCCGACCGCGACTGCGTCATCGCGGGCGACGCGCTCGTCACGCTCGACCCCTACACGGGGCGCACCGGCCCGCGGCTGGTCGCCCGCGGCGCGACGGCCGACAGCGCGCGGGCGGCGGCGTCGCTGGATGCGATCGCCGCCACCGGCGCGCGGGTGGTCCTGCCCGGCCACGGCGAGCCGTGGCTGGAGGGCGCGCAGCTCGCCGCCGAGCAGGCGCG
>JACRMD010000088.1 GCA_016215085.1 Solirubrobacterales bacterium
CGGGCCGGCGGTCTCCGCGCAGAAGGTGGCGACGACCTCGGCCAGCCAGTCGAAGGTGTAGGGGTGGCGCGGGCGGTCCTCGGAGTCGCCGTGCAGGGGCAGGTCGGGGAGGATCACCCGGAAGCGGTGCTCGAGGTGCTCGACGGCCGGCTCGAACTCGCGATGGCTGAGGCCGGCGGAGTGCACGAGCACCAGCCCCGGCCCGGTGCCGGCCTCGCGGTAGGCGATGCGCGCGCCGTCGGGGGCGTGCCAGAGGCGGAGCTTCACGCGCTCACCCGCGCGCCTGCCCGGCCTCGAGCCCCGTCTGCAGCGCGTCGGCCAGCGCGGCGCGCGTGCCGTCGAGCTTGAGCCCGGCGCGCTCGAGCCGCCGCGCGAGCTCGCTGCTGATGCCGTTGGAGCGCTCCGCCCCGCGGCGGGCGGCGCCGACGAGGAAGCCGAGCTGCGCGGCGGCGGCGGGGTCGTCGGCGTCCCGGGCGCGCACGGCCAGGCGATCGGCCACGCGGCTGAGCACGAGCCCGAGGTTCTGCAGCTGCGCGTCGTTGCGGACGCGGCGCAGACACTCGCTGATCGCCGTGCCGTCCTCGAGCGCGACGGCCCGCGGCGCGCCGCGCAGCGCGCGCTCGAAGGCGGCGGCGTCGGCGTCGCGGCAGGCGAGCGGCAGCGGCGGCTCGTCCTTGCCGCAGCCGAGCAGCGCGACGGCAGAGAGGACGAGGACCGCGGCGAGGAGCGCCATCCCCGTTGATCGTAGAGGCGCCTACAGTGGCCGCGTGCGCCGGCGCTCCCCCTACGACCGCGAGATCCTCGGGCTCGCCGTCCCGGCACTCGGGGCGCTGGCCGCCGAGCCGCTGTACCTGCTGGTCGACACGGCGATCGTCGGGCACCTCGGCACGCCGCAGCTGGCCGCGCTCGCGCTGGCCGCGGCGCTGCTCGGCGCGGTGGTCAACCTGTGCAACTTCCTGGCCTACGGGACCACGGCGCAGGTGGCGCGCCTGCACGGCGCCGGCCACGAGGCGCGCGCCGGCGAGCTCGCGGCCCAGTCGCTGTACCTCGCGCTCGGGATCGGCGCGCTGCTGGCGCTCGCCGTCGCCGCGCTGGCCGAGCCGCTGATGCACCTCGTCGGCGGCGAGGGCGACGCCGCCGGCCTCGCGGCGCGGTACCTGCGCCTCAGCGCGCTCGGCCTGCCCTGCGCGCTCGTCGCCCTGGCCGCGCAGGGGTTCCTGCGCGGCGTCGGCGACCTCCGCACGCCGCTGGTCGTGCTCGTCGCGGCCAACGCGTTCAACGTCGTGCTCGAGGTGCTGTTCGTCTACGGCCTGGACTGGGGGCTGGACGGCTCGGCGCTGGGCACGGTCGTCGCGCAGCTCGCCATGGGCGCCGCGTTCGTGCACCTGCTCCTGCGCCGGCCCGCGGCGTCCCGGCGCCCCCACGCCGAGCAGCTGCGCGGGCTGCTCCGCATGGGCTCGCACATCGTCGTCCGCACCGGCTCGCTGCTGCTGTCGTTCATCATCGCCGGCGCCGTGCTCGCGCGGATGGGCGAGGACGCGCTGGGCGCGCACCAGATCGCCTTCCAGCTGTTCATCTTCCTCGCGCTGGTGCTCGACGCCATCGCGATCGCCGGGCAGGTCATCGTCGGCCGCCGGCTCGGCGCCGGCGACGCCGAGGAGGCCTTCGCGGCCGCGCGGCGCATGTGCCTGTGGGGCGTCGCGGCCGGCTGCGTCATGGCGGTCGGCCTGCTCGCCGGTGCCGACGCGATCCCGCGCGCGTTCACCGGCGACGAGGCGGTGCTGGCGCAGGCGGACGAGCTGTGGCCGCTGTTCGCGCTCATGCAGCCGGTCGGCGCGCTGGTCTTCGCGCTCGACGGGATCCTGCTCGGCGCGGGCGACACGCGCTACCTGGCCTCGGCGATGGCCTTCTCGGCGCTCTGCGTGTTCGTGCCCGTCGCGCTGCTCTCGCTGCACTTCGGCTGGGGCGTGGCGGGGGTCTGGTGGGGCCTCAACGCCCTGATGGCCGCCAGGCTCCTGACGATCGGCACCCGCTTCCTCGGGCGCCGCTGGATCGTCGTCGGCGCCACGGCGTAGGCGCGCCCGGCGCGCTGCGGGCCGCGCTCGGCCGCCGCGGCCAGGTGGAGTCCTACGCGGCGGGCGCCGCCGCGGCCTCCGCCTCGAGCCGCTCGCGGACCGCGTCGGGCAGCGGCGCCGCGCGCTGGGCCACGTAGTCGAAGCCGACCAGCACGCCGTGGCCCTCCGCCGCGAGGCGCTCGCCGACGCGCATCGCGAAGGCCACGCGGAACGAGGAGCGCCGGACCTCGGCGATCGAGCAGTGCACGTCGACGACCTCGTCGAAGTGCACTGGCGAGCGGTAGTTGATGTGGCACTCGGCGAAGATGACCGCGAACGGGTCGGTCTCCGGGCCCACCGGGTCGTGGTCGGGCAGCAGCTGCCGGACGTAGGCGATGCGCGCGGTCTCGAAGTAGCGCAGGAACACCACGTTGTTGAGGTGGCGCATCGCGTCGAGGTCGCCGAAGCGGACGCGCTCGCGGTGGACGAAGCTCAAGCCGCGTCCTCGAGCGGCTCGGGCAGCGGGAAGCCCCGGACCGCGCAGCCGCGCTCGATCTCGGCGATCACCGTGCGGATGACCTCGGCGCGCGCGTAGGGCTTGCTCTCGGCCGGGACGATGTGCCAGGGCGCCTCGGGGATCGAGGTCTTCTCGAACATCTCCTCGACGGCCTCCTCGTAGGCCGGGCGCTTCTCGCGGTTGCGCCAGTCGTCCGGCGTCAGCTTCCAGCGCTTGAGCGGGTCCTTCTCGCGCTTCTTGAAGCGCTTGAGCTGCTCCTTGTCGGAGATGTGCAGCCAGATCTTCACGAACACCATGCCCGAGGCCGCGAGCATCCGCTCGAACTCGTTGATCTCGTGGTAGGCGCGGCGCCACTCCTCCTGGGTCGCGAAGCCCTCCACGCGCTCGACGAGGACGCGGCCGTACCACGAGCGGTCGAAGATCGTGAGGCCGCCGGTGCCGGGGAGCGCGCCGACGAACCGGTGCAGGTAGAAGTGGCGCAGCTCGTCGGCGGTGGGCGCGGCGTAGGTCGCGACGCGCACGTGCCGCGCGTCGAGCGGCGCGACGAGGCGCTTGATCGCGCCGCCCTTGCCGGACGCGTCCCAGCCCTCCATCACGACGCAGACCGGCGGTCCCAGCACCCCCGGGTCGTCGCCGAACTTGCCGCCGAGCGCGAGGCGCAGCTGGGCGAAGCGGTCGCCCAGCGCGCGCAGCTGCTCACCCTCCTCCGCGCTGGGGAGGGACCGGCTGAGGTCCACCTCGTCGAGCCTGGCCATCCGGGCAGCTTGCCACCCAGGCTGCAGGATCGTCCACCGCTCGCGGCGAAACCTGCGCAAAGCCGACCGACCCGGCACACGTTCGGCCCTGGACGGACAGCATGCACCCCATGACGAGGACCACGCACACGAGCCGGCTCGGGCTCACGACGTCCGAGGCGGCCCGCCACCTCGGGGTCTCGCTGTCCACGGTCCGGCGGTGGTCGGACATGGGCTACCTCCGCGGCTACCGCACCCCGGGCGGGCAGCGCCGCTTCCCGGTCGAGGAGCTCGACGAGTTCGTCGCCTCCCTGGACGGCGCCGGCGGCCGCTCGCGGTTCGCGCGCGACGCCGAGTAGCGGGGCCTACGGTGCGGCGGCCTCGTTCATCCGCCGCTCGATCGCCAGCTCCACGTCGTAGTCCGCGTCGTCGGCGTGGCGGTACGCGGTGCCCTGGCCGGCGAGCAGCTCCGCCAGGGCCTCGACGTAGCGGCCGTCGAGTTGCGTGCCCGCGACCCGCCGCAGCTCCGTGAGCGCCTCGAACGAGCTGAGCTGGGTGCGGTAGGTGTCGGGGGCGGTGAGCGTGTCGTACACCTCGGCCACCGCCACGATGCGCGCGATCTCCGGGATCTCGTCGCCCCGGAGCCGGCGCGGGTAGCCCTTGCCGTCGAGGCGCTCGTGGTGGGCCAGGATGATCTCCGAGATCGGCCCGTAGACCCCGAGGTCGCGGAGGAGGTCGGCGCCGATCTCCGGGTGGCGGCGGATCGCCTGCCAGTCGTCCTCGGTGAGCTGCACGCCGCGCTCGAGCACGCGGTCGCTCAGCGCGAAGCGGCCGATGTCGTGCAGCAGCCCCGCGGTGTGGGCGAGCTCCTGGTCGCGCTCGGACAGCCCCGCGTGGCGGGCGAGGTCGCGGGCGAACTTCGCGGTCGCGGCGCAGTGGCGGGCGGCGCGCTTGTCGCGCGCGTCGAGCGTGCGGATGAGCCCGGAGAGCACGCCCCACGAGAGGTTCGCGTACTGGCGGGTGCGCTCGCGCGCCTGGTGGACGAGCGCCGCCATGTAGGAGAACGCGATCACCACCAGGATGACCAGCGCGCCCGCGGCCAGGCCGACCTGGTCGTAGAGGACCGCGATCGAGACCGCCATCGCGACGTTCAGGACGATCGCCGGCGCCAGCCGTCGCGGCGACAGGTCGGCCTCGCGGAAGGTCCCGTCGCGCAGGCCGAAGAGGCCGGTGACCATCGCGTAGTTGAGCAGCAGGTTGCCGAGCGTGATGGCGGCCAGCGCGAACAGGAACGCGGGCTCGTCGGCCTCGCGGTCGCCGGCGATCGCCTCGAAGGCCAGCGCGGCGAGCAGGACCGGGATGCCGGCCGCGGTGACGTTCATCGCCAGCGCGGAGGGCCGGTAGCGCTCGACCGCCCACACCGAGACCTCGGCGAGGACGACGATCAGCAGGGCGGGCGCGGCGCCGAGGAACGCGACGGCCAGCGAGGAGCACAGGAACGCGGCGGAGACGCGGATCGCGCCGCTGGCCTGGACGGCCTGGAAGTTCGCGGCGACCGCGAGCGCGACGAGCACCCAGGTGAGCGCCCGGTCGAGGTTGTGGTGGCCGACGAGCGCGAAGGCGACGGCCAACGCGACGCAGCCACTCGCTCCGAGCAGCGTGGCGGCACGCGGCCGGCCGAGTGGGACCTCGGCGTCCACGCGGCAGAAACTAGCCCCTCGGGCGGCGTTTGCCGAGGGGCCGTGCGGTGGGTCGGCCGGACTAGCGGCCGGAGTAGTGCCCGGCCACCGTGGCCAGCGTCACGAGCAGGCCGGCGTAGGGCAGGGCGCGGAGCTTCAGGTTGGACATGCGTTCCCCCGGGTGGCTGAGGTGGACGAAGGGACGAGGACGCTACTGGAAGCACGAGGTTTTTGCAGCGTTTGCTGCGCGAAAACGGTGCATTTTCACGGAGAGGCGGGACAGA
>JACRMD010000089.1 GCA_016215085.1 Solirubrobacterales bacterium
GCCGATGCCGTTGCCGCCGCGGGCCGCGACGATCCCGGCCACGTGGGTCCCGTGGCCGTTGCGGTCGCGCGGGTCGCCGTCGCCGTCGACGAGGTCGGCGCCGTGGACGTCGTCGACCACCCCGTCGCGATCGTCGTCGACGCCGTTGCCGGGCACCTCGCCGGGGTTCGTCCAGAGGTTGGCGACGAGGTCGGGGTGGTCGAGGTCGACGCCCGAGTCGACGACCGCCACGACGACGCCGGCCCCGGAGGACTGCCGCCATGCCGTCCGGGCCCCCATGGCGAGGTCGGTTTCCAACGCCCACTGCTCGGCCAGGCGCGGGTCCCCGTCGCCGGCCGAGGCGCGATGCGCCGCCGCCCGGCGCGGTGCGGCCCGCTGCAGGGCGTCGGTCCCGTCCGGCGCGGCGACGCGGCCGTCGGCCGAGCGCGAACGCGCCACGCCGGCCGCCGGAAGTGCGGCGGATGCGAGCAGCAGCATCGTGAACGCGGCTGCGCACCGGCGTGTGACGGGGGCGGGCGACACGGGCCCTCCTGGCATCGGCCGGGAGGGCACGGACGGTCACCGCGGGCAAGTCGCCTGGCCGGATGGACGACGCGGCCCAGGTGATCCACCGTGTCGTAGTACGACCGGATGATGTTGACACGGTGTCCGCCTGGATACATTCCCTGTTGTGCAGACCGTTCCTGACGTGCCAGCGGGCCGTCCGCGCCGCAGCGATGCGCGGCGCAACATCGAGGCGATCATCAGCGCAGCGATGCAGCTCCTGGCCGAGAACCCACGGGCGTCCATGCAGGACGTGGCCGAGGCTGCGGGGGTCCATCGGGCCACCGTGCACCGGCACTTCGCCACCCGCGACGACCTGATCGCCGCCGTTCGCGACCGCGCGCTGGACCAGCACGCGGCCCTGCTCGCCGACCCCACCCTCGCCGCCATGCCCCCGGGCGCGGCGCTCGAGCGCATCACGCGCGAGGCGCTCGTCGCGGGCGACCGTCACCGGCTCTACCGCGTGACGGCCACGTTCGACGACTCCAACGACGCCCGGCGGGACGCCCTGCGCTCGCCGATGGCCGCGCTCCTGACCCGAGCCCAGGCGGCCGGCATCGTGCGCACCGACCTCCCCGCCCCGATGCTGTCGGCGGCCTGGGGCGGCCTGGTGCTCGTGATGCTGCCGCCGATCGCGCAGGGCACGCCGATCGACGACGCGGTGCGCTTCATCCTGCAGATGCTGCGCAAGCCCCGCTAGCGCGGCGGCTACATCCGCAGCGCGGCCGGCTCCGCGTTGAACGAGGTCATGCGTGCGAGGTCCTCGACCCGCGCGTGGACCTCGTCCGCGGTGAGCCGGGCGACGCGCTCGGTGCCGAACTCCTCGACGTTGTAGGAGGCCAGCGCCGTGCCGTAGGCCATGGCGCGGCGCAGCAGGTCGTCGGAGACCGGCTCCTCGTTGCGGTGCGCGGCGACGAACCCGACGAAGCCGCCGGCGAAGGTGTCGCCCGCGCCGGTCGGGTCGACCACGTGCTGCAGCGGGTAGGCGGGCAGCGCGAAGAAGCCGTCCTCGGTGACGAGCACCGCGCCGTACTTGCCCTGCTTGGCGACGACGGCGCTCGGGCCCCACGAGAGGATCTCCTGGGCGGCCTGGGCGAGCGTCGGCCGGCCCGTGAGCATCTCGAGCTCCTCGTCGTTGAGGATCAGGCAGTCGACGGTGCGGATGACGCGCAGCAGGGCCTCGTGGGCGATGTTGATCCACAGGTCCATCGAGTCCATGGCCACCCAGCGGGCGCCGGTGCACGCCTCGCGCACCTGGAGCTGGAGCTCGGGCTGGATGTTGGCCAGGAACAGGACCTCGGACCGCGTCGAGGCCTCCGACAGCTTGGGCTGGAAGGTCTCGAAGACGTTGAGGTCGGTGACCAGCGTCTCGCGCGAGTTGACGTTGGCGTCGTACTCGCCCTTCCAGAAGAAGGTCTTGCCGCCGGGCACGTGCTCGACGTCGTCGGTCACCGTGCCGCGCGTGCGCAGCGTCTCCCACGACTCGGGGTCGAAGTCGTCGCCGACCGGGCCGACGACGCGGACCTCGTCGAAGAACGACGCCGCGAGGGCGAAGTGGGTGGCGGCGCCGCCGAGCATCCGCTCGCGCTCCCCGAAGGGGGTCTTGACGGCGTCGTAGGCGATGGATCCGACGACGGTGAGGCTCATGCGGCGCCGGAGGGTAGCGGTCGGGCGCTCAGTACGACCGCGGCAGGCCGAGCGAGTGCTCGGCCACGTAGTTGAGGATCATCTCGCGCGAGACCGGCGCGATGCGCATCGTGCGCACGCCCCACCACATGTCGGTGAGGCCGTACTCCTCGGCGACGCCGTTGCCGCCGTGCACCTGGATCGCCTGGTCGACGGAGCGGATCGCCGCCTCGGCCGCCGCGTACTTGGCCATGTTCGCCGCTTCGCCGGCCCCGCGGAAGCCGGCGTCGTACAGCGCGCACGCCTTGCGGAGCATCAGCGCCGCGAGCTCGAGCTCGATCTTGCACTCGGCCAGCGGGTGCGAGAGGCCCTGGTGGGCGCCGATCGGCACGCTCCACACCGTGCGCTCGCGCGCGTAGGACGCGGCCTGCGCGAGCGCCCGCCGCGCCGCGCCGACGCCCAGCGCGCCGGCCATGATCCGCTCGGGGTTGAGCCCGTCGAACAGGGCGCCGAGGCCGTTGGCCACGCGGCGGTCCTCGCCGACCTCGACGTCCTCGAAGAACAGGTGCCACTGCTTGTCGGCGCCGCGCGGCGCCGTCGGGATCTCGGTGCGGCTGAGGCCGGGCGCGTCCGCGTCGACGATGAAGACGCCGACGCCCTCGTCGATCCGCGCGACGACCATCACGGCCTCCGCGTCCTCGATGCCCGAGATGTACACCTTCTGGCCGCGCAGCCGCCACGTGTCGCCGTCGCGCGCGGCGCGGGTGGAGATGTTGTGGGTGTTGGTCCCGGCGTCGGGCTCGGTGACCGCGAACGCGATCTTCGTCGTGCCGGCGCCGATGCCGCGCAGCCAGCGGTCCTTCTGCTCGTCGCTGCCGTGGCGGGCGAGGATCGAGCCGGCGATGGCGGGGGAGACGACGAGCAGCAGCAGCGGGCAGCCGGCGGCCGCCAGCTCCTCGCCGACGGCGGCCAGCTCGGTCATGCCGCGGCCGCCGCCGCCGTAGGCCTCGGGGATGTTGAGGCCGAGGTAGCCGCGCTCGGCCAGCGCGTCCCACAGCTCGCTCGGCGGCTCGCCGGCATCGTGGCGCTCCTTGATGTAGGCGGGCCCGAAGGACGAGGCGATGCCGGCGACCGCCTCGCGGAGCAGGCGCTCCTCGTCGGACGGGACCAGCTCCAGCACGGGCGGCGCGACGATGCTCATGGCGCGAGGCTACCTTTGCGCGCCATGCGCGCCATCCAGCAGACGGAGTTCGGCGGGCCCGAGGTGCTGCAGCTCGTGGAGCTGCCGGTGCCCGAGCCGGCCGAGGGCGAGGTCCTGATCCGCGTCACGCGGGCCGGGCTGAACTTCGCCGACACCCACGCGCGCGAGGACAAGTACGTCGCCAAGCAGCAGCTGCCGCTCGTCCCCGGCAGCGAGGTCGCCGGCGTCGACGAGCGCACGGGCGACCGCGTCGTCGCGCTCTGCGGCACCGGCGGCTACGCCGAGTACGCGCTGGCGCCGGCCAACCACGTCTTCCCGGTCCCCGACGGCGTCGACGACGAGACCGCGCTCGCGCTGCTCATCCAGGGCCTGACCGCGTGGCACCTGTACCGGACCGCCGCGCAGCTGCGCCGCGGCGAGACCGTGGTGGTCATCTCCGGAGCGGGCGGTACCGGCTCGCTGCTCGTCCAGCTCGGCCGGCACATGGGCGCCGGGCGCGTGATCGCCACGGCGTCCTCGGCCGAGAAGCGCGACCTGTGCCTGGAGCTCGGCGCGGACGCCGCGATCGACGGCGACCCCGAGGGGCTGGCCGAGCGGCTCGTGCACGCCAACCTCGGCGAGCCGGTCGACGTCGTCTTCGAGATGGCCGGCGGCACGGTGTTCGAGGCCTGCCAGGAGGCGCTGGCGCCCTTCGGCCGCCTCGTCGCCTACGGCATCGCCACCAAGGAGCAGAACGAGGTCCGCACCGGGCGGCTGCTGCGGCGCTCGCACAGCGTCGTGGGCCTGTGGATCAACCACGTGCTCGAGCGCCCGGCGATGATCGACGAGGCGCTGCACGACCTCTTCGGCCTCGTGGCCTCGGGCGACCTGCGGGTGGTGCTCGGCGGCACCTACCCGCTGGCCGAGGCGCGCCGGGCCCAGGAGGACCTGGTCGGCAGGCGGACCACGGGCAAGCTGGTCCTGGACGTCACCGCCTAGGGGCCACCCTGATGCGACCGCCGGCCCCGGCGGCGAAGCTGCGCACCATGCGAGCGATCGTGATCGGAGCCGGCGGGGAGGAGGGCCGCGACCTGGTGCACCGGCTGGCGCGCGGCGGCGCCTTCGTGCTGGCCGTGGACCTCGATCGCGCCGCCGCCGGCCACACCGCCGCGACCGCGCCCGGCGGCACCGTGATCCCGCACGGCGCCGACGCCGCCCGCCCGCGCGAGTGGGCCGCCGTCCGCAACCGCGCGATCGCCCTGTGGGGCGGGGTCGACGAGATCCTGGACCCCGAGGGCGTGCGCGCTACGCCGCGCTCGGCAGCTCCGCGGCCATGAGGCTCGCGAGCTGGGCCCGGCCGCGCAGGTCGAGCTTCCGGTAGATCTGGCTGAGGTGGTACTCGATGGTCTTCGGGCTCAGGAAGAGCTTGGCGGCCACCTCGCGGTTGGTCAGCCCGTAGGCGACCAGGCGGGCGATCTGCAGCTCGTGCGCCGTGAGCTCGTCGAGCCCCGCGGCGGCGACCGCCTCGGCGTCGGGCAGCGCGTGCGTGCCGGCCGCGGGCGCAGTGACCGACGCGCCCGTGGCGCGCAGCTCGACCTTCGCCCGCTCGGCCCACTGGGGCGCGCCCAGGCGCTCGAACGCGTCGGCGGCCTCGGTCAGCTGCTCGCGCGCGTCGGCGCGGCGGCGGTCGCGCCGCAGCCGCTCGCCGTAGATCAGCTGCGTGCGGGCCTGCTCGAAGGGCTGGCCGTCGCGCTCGTGGTGGGCCAGCGCGGTGTCGAAGTGGTCCTCGTAGTCCTTCTCGGCGAGCAGGCCGCGGCAGCGCGCGATCGCGGCCAGGCCCCAGCGGCCGCCGCCCTGCATGTCGCTGAACTGCTCCAGCGCGCTGTGCGCCTCGTCCGTGCGCGACGCGCGCGCCAGCGCCTCGACGCGGTCGGCGCCGAACTGCACGAGCGCGCGGTTCATCCGCATGCGCATGGCGCCGCGGGCGGCGCGCTCGAGGTGCTCGGCGGCCTGCTGCGCGTCGCCCGAGCCGAGCGCCTCGAGGCCGAGCGCGTGCAGCGCGTAGACGCTGATCGCCGCGCCGCCCAGCTGCTCGCTGAGCCGGAGCGCCTCGCGGGCGTGGGAGCGCGCGTCGTCGGCGCGGCCGGCGCCGGCCTCGACGATCGCCAGCGCGGCCAGCGAGAAGTTCAGCAGCCCCAGGTTGCCGGTCTCGCGCGCGAGCCGCGCGGACTCCGCGGCGTCGGCGTAGGCCGACGGCCAGTGGCCGCGGCGGTAGTCCATGAGCGCGTGGGCGGCCAGCGGGTAGATGAGGTGGCTGATCGCGCTCGCGTCGCGCGCGGCGCCGACCAGGCGGTCCAGCACGGCCGCGGCGCGGTCCCAGCGCTCGGACCAGATCCCGCACATGCCGACCATGCCGACGATCTCGGCCGGGAGCAGGAGCACGTGCTCGCCGGTGAGCAGCGGGACCAGCGGGTCGAGGATGGCGTCGGCCTCCTCGTGGTTGCCCAGCGCGGCCTGCGCCTCGCCGACCAGGACGTTGGCCAGGCCGCCGAGCACCGGGTCGCCGCTCTCGCCGAGGAGCCCCAGCGCGCCGGTGCCGGCGGTGATCAACCCCTCCATGTCGCCGGTCATCATGTGCGACACGGCCGCCTCGACCATGAGCGAGGCGGCGGCGACGGGCTGGGTGGCCTTGAGGCGCTCGGCCTCGGCCATGACGACGTCGTGGGCCAGCCGCGGCGCGCCCCGGCGCATCTCGACGCGGCCGCGGACGCGCACGAGCTCGACGCCGAGGTCGCCCTCGGGGTGCAGCTGCTCGGCGGCGTCGACCAGCGTGATCGCGCGGTTCGGCTCGCCGGCGCCCGTGTAGTCCATGGCCGCCTCGAGCAGCCGCGCGGCGCGCCGGACGTCGTCGGTGCTGAGCTCGGCGGCGCGCTCGAACGCCCGGGCGGCGGCGGCCTGGCCGCCGCGGCTGCGCGCGTCGCGTGCGGCCTCCTCCAGCGCTGCGGCGACCTCCTCGTCGGGCGAGGTCGCCGCGATCGCCAGGTGCCACGCGCGGCGGCTGGGCTCGGGGACGACGGCGGCCAGCGCGCGGTGGATCTCGCGCCGCTCGTCGGGCTTGGCCGCGTGGTAGACGGCGGAGCGCAGCAGCGGGTGGAAGAACTCGACCGTGCCGTCGACGGTCACCAGGCCGGCGTCCTCGGCGGGAGTCAGCGCGTCCTCGCCCAGGCCGAGCTCGCCCAGCGCGCGCGAGAGCAGGTCGCGCCGGCCGCTCTCCATCGCGGAGGCGACGAGCAGCGCGCGGCGCGCGTCGGCGGGCAGGTCGTCGAGCTGCCGGCCGAAGGCGCGCTCGATCGCCCCGCCGGCGGGCAGCGGGCCGGCCAGCGGCTCGCGGCCGGCGAGCTGGGCCTTGCTCATCGCCTTCGGGATCTCGACCAGCGCGAGCGGGTTGCCGGCGGCGGTGGAGACGAGCTCGTCGGCGACCTCGCTGGCGATGTCGTGCTTGGCGGACTCGGCCAGCAGCGCGCGGGCGGCGTCCTCCTCCAGGCCGCCGACCTCGAAGGTCTCCACGCCCGCGAAGGCCTCCACGACGTCGGGCTCCGGGCGGGCGGCGAGCAGCAGCACCACGCCCTCCTGGCCCAGGCGGCGCGCGACGAACGCCACCGCCTCGCGCGAGGCGCCGTCCAGCCAGTGCACGTCGTCGATGACGGCCAGGACGGGGTCGTCCTCGGCCGCCGCGGCCAGCAGGCTGAGCATGCCGGCGGGCACGGCGAAGCGGTCGAACGGGGACGGCGGCTCGAGCGCGAGCGCGCTGCCCAGCGCGCGGGCCTGGACCTCGGGGATGCGGCCGCGCAGCTGCAGCAGCGGCGCCAGCAGCTCGAAGAGGCCGGCGAACGGGATGTCGGACTCGGACTCGAACCCGCGCGCCCGCAGGACCTCGAAGCCGGCCGCGCCGGCGCGGTCGGTCGCCTCCCGCAGCAGGGCGGACTTGCCGATCCCGGGCTCGCCGTGGACCAGGAGCGCGGCGCTCTGGCCGCCGCGTGCGGCGTCCAGCAGCGCGTCGATGTGCGCGATCTCGCGCGCCCGTCCATGGAGCACCGCGCGCATGATAGGCCGACCGCACTACCCTGCGAGGACGAATGACCGCTTTCGCGGACCTCGGCCTCTCCGAGACGACCCTCCTTGCCCTGCAGGATGTGGGCTACGAGCAGCCCAGCCCCATCCAGGAGCAGGCGATCCCGGTGCTCCTCCAGGGGCACGACATCATCGGCCAGGCCCAGACCGGGTCGGGCAAGACCGCCGCGTTCGGGCTGCCGATCGTCGAGCAGGTGGACCCTGAGGTCCCCGAGGTGCAGGCGCTCGTGCTCACGCCGACGCGCGAGCTCTGCATCCAGGTGACCCAGGCGCTGCGCGCGTACGGCGCCCGCAAGGGCGTCGACGTCGTCGCCGTCTTCGGCGGCGCGCCGATCCGCTCCCAGCAGGCGCAGCTGCGCGCCGGCGGCCACATCGTGGTCGGGACGGTCGGCCGCGTGCTCGACCTGATCTCGCGCGCCTCGCTCGTGCTCTCCGACACGCGCTTCGTCGTGCTCGACGAGGCCGACGAGATGCTGGACCTCGGCTTCCTGGAGGACGTCGAGAAGATCCTGCGCCTGACGCCCAACGGCCGCCAGACCGCGCTGTTCAGCGCGACGATGCCGCCGGAGATCCGCAACCTCGCCGACCACTACCTCTACGACCCGGTCACGGTGAAGGTCAAGGCGGCGACGCTGACCGTCGACAGCGTGGAGCAGTTCCGCGTCGAGGTGGCGTCCAAGGACAAGGCGGCCAAGCTGGTGGAGGTCCTCCGCGAGGAGGGCCCCGACCAGGCGATCGTCTTCACGCGGACCAAGATCCGCTGCGACCAGCTCTACCGGACGCTGCGCGACAAGGGCATGAACGTCAAGGCGCTGCACGGCGACATGAGCCAGGGCTCGCGCGACGGCGTGATGCTCGCGTTCAAGGGCGGCCGCGTGCCGATCCTCGTCGCCACCGACGTCGCCGCCCGCGGCCTGGACATCTCCACGGTCACGCACGTCGTCAACTACGACGTCCCGACCTCGCCCGACGTCTACGTGCACCGCATCGGCCGCACCGGCCGCGTCGGCCGCTCGGGGCGCGCGCTCACGTTCGTCGAGCCGCGCCAGGGCAAGGAGCTCGCGGCGATCGAGAAGCACATCGGCACCGAGATCTCGGCCTGGTCGCCGGGCGCGCACACCAAGCCGGCCAAGCTCGAGGAGCGCCCGCGGCGCCACGCCAAGCCGCAGATCTCGCGCAACGGCGACGAGCCGTTCGAGCGCGTGGTCGCCGGCGTGGGCCACGCCGACGGGGTCGAGGTCGCCGACGTCGTGCACGCGGTCACCGCCGCGGCGGGCCTCGACGGCGAGGCCGTGCGCGACGTCCGCGTCCTGAAGCGCTTCACGCTGTTCTCCGTGCCCCGCGCGGAGGCCGAGCACGTGGTCGAGTCCGTCGACCGCGCGGAGCTCGCGGGCCGGAAGGTCCGCGTGGAGCTCGCGCGGACGTAGGCGGCGTGACCCGATGCACCGCAAAAGGGGCGCAACCTTGCGTCGCTGACGGCGTTCGGGGTATGTGAGAGCCTTGAACCCGTGACGATGCTGCTCCGACAGCCCGACGTCCGCCCCGAGGACACC
>JACRMD010000090.1 GCA_016215085.1 Solirubrobacterales bacterium
CGGCCTGCGCGGACGAGCACGCCTCGCTGCTGGAGCTCGCCCGGCGCGAGGACTAGCCGCCCGGCAGGCGGAAGGTCCCCGCGAACCGCACGTCGACCTCCTCCCCGCGCTCGACGACCACCAGCGCGACGGCATTGCAGCCGGGGCAGCGCAGCACGAGCCCGGCGCCGCGGAAGGCGCGGTGCTCGCCGAGCGGGTGCTCGCGGGCGCACTCCTGGCAGACGCGCCGCAGCCGCGTGGGCTCCGCGCCCAGCAGCCCGTCGAGCAGGCCGGCGACGCCGTTTCCGTCGAGGTGCCGGGCGCTCACGATCGCGTCCCCGTCGGGCCGAAGCGCTCGGTGTGGATCGCCGCAGGGTCGTGGCCGGCGGCGACGAGCAGGCCGGCGACCTCCTCGACGAACGGGGTCGGGCCGCAGACGAAGCACCGCGGGTGCGCGCCGCGCGGCGGGCCGGCCTCCTCGAGCATCGCGGCGTCCACGCGCCGGGCGAAGCCGGTCCAGCCGTCGGGCGCCGCCCGCGTGAAGGTCCACGCGACGTGGAGCCCCGCGCGCGGCCCGAGCCCGTCGAGCTCCGCGCGATACAGGGCGTCGTCCGGGCTGCGGGCGGAGACCAGCACGTGGGCCGCGGCCTCGCTGGCGCGCGCCGCGCGGTGGCGCAGCATCGCCATCAGCGGGACGAGGCCCGAGCCCCCGGCGACCAGGAACAGCGGCCCGCCCTCCTCCGCCGACCACGTGAAGTGCCCGCCGACGGGGCCGCGGACCTCGAACACGTCGCCCGGGCGGACCTCCTCGACCAGGTAGGGCGAGACCTCGCCGTCCTCGACGAGCTCGACGGTGAGCTCGACCGCGTCGAGCTCGGGGGCCGAGGCGATCGAGTAGGAGCGCTCGGCCTGGTAGCCGTCCTCGGCGGTGAGCCGGATGTCGACGTGCTGGCCGGCGCGGTGCCCGCTCCAGCCAGGGACGTCGAGCACGAGCGTGCGCGCGCGGGCGCTCTCGGGCACGACCTCCCGCACCGTCGCGGTGCGCCAGACCAGCCGCGGCCCCGGCCTCAGTCGCTCCAGAAGCGCTGCTCGCGCCATGGGTCCCCGTGGTCGTGGTAGCCGGCGGCCTCCCAGAAGCCGGGCTCGTTCTCGACGGTGAACGTCAGC
>JACRMD010000091.1 GCA_016215085.1 Solirubrobacterales bacterium
CAGGGCCAGCGCGCCGCCGCGCGGCACCGGCATCGCGACCACCGCATCCGGTGCCGGCGCGGGGTCGACCATCGCGGCCAGCGGCGGCGGCTCGTTGGTCACCTCCCACGGCGGCGGCGACGGCGGGACGCCCGCCGCGCGCAGGTGCGCCAGCAGCGCGTCGTAGCCGGGCCGGGTGCGGCCGTCGGTGCCGACGAGTCCGGTGTCCATGCGCCCGCCGCCGGTGAAGCTGTGCAGGTACGCGCGCGTCACGCGCGGGGCGCGGGCGTCGGCGAGGTCGAGCGCGTAGGCGACGGCCTGCGCCGCCCGGCCCTCGTCGTAGGGCATCGTCACCCGGCCGTCCTCGGTGGCGAAGCGGACGATCCCACCGGTCTCGGTGATCCAGACCTCGCCGTCGACCATCCCCAGGAAGGCGTCGAGCTCGTCGCTGCCGCCGCGGTTGGCGTCGCCGTAGTCGTGCACGCCCCACAGCAGCGGGCCCGGCCCGGCCTCGGCGCGGAACGCGTCCAGCCACGCGCCCAGGCCGGGCTGCCCGGCCAGGACGTCCCCCGCCACGACGGTGCAGCCGGCGCAGCGCGCCCGCAGCGCCGCGAAGTACCGCGCCGCCTGCGCGGGCGCCGTCCGCGTCGGCTGCGTCACGTGATTGGCCTCGTTCCACGCCGTGAACGTCGTCACCTGGGGGTAGCGCGCACGGAACGCCGCGACCGCGTCGCCGTACTCGGCCACCGACGGCAGCGTGCACGGGCTGCCGGGGCAGCGGTCGTCGCGGGCGTGCTCGAACGCGACGTGGACGTCGGCGCCGAAGACCGTCGCGTTCTTGACGTACAGGTCGAGCGCCGCCCGTTCGGTGCGCGCCGCGTCCCACGGCACCACGAGCCGCACGTGCCGCACGCCGAGCGCCGCGAACCGGTGGTCGCCGACCATGTAGGGCGAGGCGTCGCTGAGGCCGACGGTGACCGCCGCCCGCGCCGGGCCCGCCGCGAGGGCGAGGGCCGCGACCGCGAGCGCGAGCGCCGCGCGTGCCCTAGGCCTTCTTGCGCTTGGGCGCACGGCCGATCGCGGCGGCCTTCTTGCGGCACGCCGCGCGCCGCTTCCTCGCCACATCGAGGCACTTGTCCAGCGCCCGCGCCCGCCGCGCGCACACCGTGCGCCTGCTCTTCGGCTGCTTCTTGCAGGCGGTGAGCGCCTTCTGCAGCGCGAGCTTGCGCTTGCACGCGCTCAGCTTGCGGCCCTTGAGGTTCGCGCAGGGCTTGGCGACCGTCGGCTTGGGCGTCACCTTCGCCGGCCCGGGCTGCGGGGTGCCCGCGCCCGTGGCCACCGGCGGCGTGGTCGTGTCGGTCGCCGGCGGGGTCCCGCCGCCACCGCCGGTGTCGCCCCCACCGCCGCCCTGGTCGCCGCCCCCGCCGCCGCCCGCAGGCACCGGCACGAGGCCGACGTCGCTGTCGATGGAGGACGGCGGCACCGTGAACGGACCGTACGTAGTGCCCTGGTACCCGGCGCGCGAGACGAGCAGGCGGTACGTGCCGGGGCGCGTCCTCCAGCTCCAGCGCCCGTCGGCGCCCGTCGTCTGCGGGTTGACGTGCGGCGTCAGCGACGGGTCGGACGCCGGGACGTCCTCGAACGCGCCCGACACGAGCCGGCGCTGCAGCAGCACGGTCGCGCCGGCGAGGACGCTCGCCGCCTTCGCCGCCGCCGGGCCGGTGCCGGCGGCGAGCTTCGCCTCGTAGGCCGGCTTGTCGAAGACGACGCCGGAGCGCCCGCAGACCGGCCAGGGGCGGCATGCGGACCCGCCGTAGCCCCCGTAGCCGTCGTACCCCCCGTATCCGTCGTAGCCGTACCCGCTGTAGCCGAAGCCGGCGGGCGTGCCGTGGCTGCGGTCGGCGACCGCGCTCGCGATCCCGGCGAGCAGCACGACCATGACGATGGTTCCCAGCAGCGCGACGACGCGCCGCCCGGCAGGCGTGCGAAGCACCCGGCCGCCTCCTTGCGTTCCGTTTCCGACCGGTGAGACCGCGCGAAGCTATCAGCGCGGCGCACCGCGCCGGTCCGGATTTCGGACGAGGAGGTCCGACCTACGACCCGGGCGTCCAGAGCTCGGACTTGCCCTCGGCGCCCTCCTTCTCGGGCGTCCAGAGCTTGTCGCGCGCCTCGGCCTGCTCGGCCGGGATCGGCTTGGCCTTCTCGGCGAGGACCTCGACCGCGCGCCGCTGGGCGAGGCTCTCCTTGAGCTCGTCGATGCGGCCGTCCTTCTCGAGGCGCTTGCGCAGCTTCTCGGGCGTCATGCCCTGCTGCAGCGCGTCGTCCTGGATCGCGTCGAGCACGTCGCCGTCGCCGATCTCGATGCCCTCGGCCTGGATGACGGCCTGCAGGACCGCCTCGCGGCGCAGCGCGCGCTCGGCGTCGGGGCGGGCCTCGTCGAGCAGCTCCTGCTCGGTCTTGCCCGCGATCTGGAGGTACATCTGCTTGTTGATGCCGCGGTGCGAGAGCGAGTGCAGCATGTTGTCCCACATCTGCTTCGCCTGGCCCTCGACCAGCGCGTCGGGCACGTCGATGGTGGCCTGGTCGACGACCGCGTCGAGCACCGCCTCGCGGTACTCGGCCTCGGCGCGCCGCTCGTCGGCCTCCATGATGCGGTCGGCGATGTCCTGGCGCAGCTCGTCGAAGGAGTCGAAGCCGTTGGCCTCGGCGAGCTCCTCGTCGCTGGGCTTGAGCTTGGCCTTGACCTCTTTGACCGTGACCGTGAAGGTCGCCGGCCGGCCGGCCAGGTGCTCGGCCTGCGGGTACTCCTCGGGGAAGCTGACCTTGACCTCGCGCTCGTCGCCGGCCGCGGCGCCCTCGAGCTGGTCCTCGAAGCCCGGGATGAGCCCGCCGCTGCCGAGCTCGATCGACTGGTCGCGGCCCTCGCCGCCGGGGAACGGCTCGTCCTCGCCGTCGAGGCGGCCGATGTAGTCCATGACCACGACGTCGCCCGAGGCGGCGGCGCGCTCGGCGGTCTCCAGGCGCGAGTGCTGCTCGCGCATGACGTCGACCTGCTGCTGGACCTGCTCCTCGTCGGCGGCCGGCTCGCGGCGGCCGACCTCGATGCCCTCGTAGGCGCCGAGCGTCGCCGTCGGGCGCACGCCGATCTCGATGCTGAAGGTCAGCGGCTGCCCCTCGCCGGGGAGGTCGCCGAGGTCGACGTCCGGGTCGCCGACGGGCTTGATGCCGCTGGCGTCGATCGCCTCGACGTACCAGCGCCCGAGCGAGCCGCGGACGGCCTCGTCGAGCACGGCCTCGCGGCCGACGCGCTGGATGACGACCGGCGCGGGCACCTTGCCCTTGCGGAAGCCGGGCATGCGCAGGTCACGGCCGAGGCGGCCGGCGGCCTCCTGGACGCGGCGCTTGACCTCCTCGGGCGGGACCTCCGCCTCCACGCGGACGCGCGACTCGGGGAGCTCGGTGACGGTCGTCTTCACAGCCATGCTGGCGACGACGATACCGTCCGCCCCGCCATGGCCGTCCCCCGCCGCACCCGCGTCGCCGCCTGGGTCGTCACCGGCCCCGCCGGCCACCTCTACGGCGGGGTGGCCGACTGGGCGGTGCTGCTCTCGCGCTACGCGTGGGCGCGCGCGCGAGGGCGGGATCCCCGGACGCAGCAGTAGCCGCGCCCGGGTCCCATCACGCGGCCTGCCTCAGCAGGTCACCTGCAGGTGGAACGAGCGATCGGCCGGGTCGCCGTTCGTCGCGCCGCCCACGGCGAACGTGCGCACGGTGAGCGTGTCCTCGTCGACGTTGGACACCGTGACGGCGCCCGGGGCCTCGCCGCGGATGGTGGCCGTCTGGGCGCAGGCGTTGACCGCGCTGTCGAAGTCGACCGTGTAGACGCCGGCGGCCGTGCGCGACGCGGTCTTGGCGCCGCGGCCCGCGGCCAGCGCGCCCGTGTCGCCGGTCACCGAGGCGAACTTGTTGGCGGCCTGGTAGGCGGTCTTCGCGGCGGCCGCGCCGTCGGCGGCGATCTCGTCGGCGCTCTTGGAGTCGACACGGTCGGCGTTCAGGCCCGTGGCCACGCCCGTGGCGTTCGTGGTGAACGGCGCGGCGCTGGTGTTGGAGGACACGATCGCGCCGACCTCCGAGCCGCCCTTGGACTCGAACTCGAACGCCCGGCCGTCGGCCAGGTTGCTCGCGCGGATGCACGGCTCGTTGGCCTTCGGCGTGCCGCCGGCCTTCGAGCGGCAGCCGTAGATGGCGCCGCCGCCGTTGTCGGACTTGTTGGACTGGCGGGTGCCGTACGTGCCGTTGTTGGCGATGATCTCGGTCTCGCTCGACAGCGCCTGGGACTCGTTGGTGCCCGGGTTGCGCTTGCCGCCGAGGAGCGGGTTGCCCTCGCCCGCGGCGATCGCGAACGGCGAGACGATGAGCGCGAGCGCGATGGCGCTGGCGAGGATCCAGGGACCCTTGACCTTCCGCATGCGGAGATGCCTCCTGTGATCGGGGTTCTAGGTCCCCAACCTCATGGGCGCGCCGCGAGTTGCGGGCCGGGCGCCATCTTGCAGGCGAGTCTCAGCCGGCCAACCGGAAGATCGGCCAGCGGCCGGGCACGCCGCGCAGCGCGTGGCCGCCGCGGAACTCGAACTCCAGCCCGGAGCCCACGACGGTCCCGTAGACCGTCCCCGAGGTGACCACCTCGCCCGGCCCGGCGAGGTCGCACACGCGCGCGGCGATGTGGACGGCCATGCCGCCGACGTCGTCGCCCATGAGCTCGCACTCGCCGGTGTGCAGGCCCGCGCGCACCCGCAGCCCGATCGCGCCCGTGGCGGTGACGACGCCGCGCGCGCAGCGCAGCGCCTCCGAGGGCGGCCCGTCGAAGGCCGCCAGGAACCCGTCGCCCACCGTCTTGACCTCGCGGCCGCCGAAGCGCTCGACCTCGCGGCGCACCGCGGCGTCGTGGGCCGCAAGCAGGTCGCGCCAGCGGCCGTCGCCGAGCCGCGCGGCGTGGCCGGTGGCGTCGACCACGTCGGTGAAGAGGATCGTCAGCAGCTTGCGCTGCATGCCCCCGCGACGGCGCCGGCTGCCGGTGAGGAACTCCTCGATCTCGCCCAGCAGCGCGTCCATGTCGCCGACCATCGGGAGGCTGTCCTCGCCGGGCAGCTCGACCAGCCGCGCGCCCGGGACGTGCTCGGCGAGGTAGCGCGAGTGGCGCACGTCGATCAGGCGGTCGCCCGTGCGGTGCAGCACCAGCGTCGGGACCCGCAGGTTGGGCAGGTGCGCGCGGACGTCGACGCTCGCGAGGTTCTCGGACAGCAGCCGCACCCCGCGCGGGGTCATCGACTGGCGCTCCAGCCGCCCGAGCCACTCGCGGATGCGCTCGTCGTCGGCCGCCGACGGCGCCATCGCGTGGAGGTTCGCGCCCGTCCCCCACTCGTCGATCAGGCGCTCGAAGCGCTCCTGGCGCTCCTCCGGATCCTCGGCCCACACCACCTCGTGGTCGCGGATGCTCGCCACGATCGACGCGTACAGGACCAGCGCGAGCACGCGCTCGGGATGGCGGGCGGCGAACTCGATCGCCAGCGGCCCGCCGGCGCCGTAGGACTGCAGGACGGCGCGCTCGGTGCCGACCGCGTCGAGGACCGCCTCGACGTCGCGGACCTCGTCGGCCAGCGCGTACGGGCCGTCGAGCGGGTCCGACAGGCCGGAGCCGCGGCGGTCCATGAGGATCACGCGCGTCATCTCCCCCAGCCGGTCCCACCAGCGGCGCAGGCCGGGCTCCTCGAGCAGGACCTCGATGTGCGAGATGAAGCCGCCGAGGAACAGCAGGTCCATCGGGCCGTCGCCGAGCACGCGGTACGCGATGTTCGCGTCCCCGCTGCGCGCCCACCGCGTCCGGCTCATGGGCGCAGCCTACTTCGGCGGCCGAGGGCCGCCGGGACGCGTTCAGCCCGTGGCGGCCGCGGTGCCCGCCGCGGAGTTCAGCCGCTCGGTCACCGGGTCGAGCACCTCCGACGGCGTGCCGCGCAGGAGCCAGCCGTGCTCGGTGCGCTCGACGAGCCGGTCGCGCGACAGCACGCCCAGCGCCGAGGTCACCGATGGGCGCCGGGCGCCGACCAGCCGCGCGAGCGCGCTGTGGGTGAGCTCCATGGGGACCAGGACGCCGTCCGGCGTGACGCGCCCCCAGCGCTCGGCCAGCGCCCACAGGCCCAGCAGGAGCCGGTCCTCGAGGCGCACGAGCTGGTTGACGACGAGGCGCACGGCCAGGAAGCGGGAGCGCCGCATGGCGCGGCAGGTGACCTCGTCGAGGATCGCGGGCCAGCGGGCCGCGCTCATCGTGAACCGCCGGTCCAGCACGGCCAGGCGCGCGTCCTGCAGGACGCTCCAGCGGATCTTGAGCGGCAGCGCGTCCATCGGCGGGTTGGGGTCCCAGGGCCGCAGCAGGTCGCCGCTGCCCAGGACTTCGGTGCTCGAGCGCCGGCCGAGGTCGACGTCGCGCAGCAACAGCCCGTCGAGGACGATCAGGCCCATGCCGTTGGGCTGGTCCCACAGCGTGCTGGGGTCCCACGCGCCCGCGGGGACGCGCAGCATCCGGACGACGAGGTCGCGCCGGGCCTGCTCGAACTCTGCAGGCTCGAGGCCCTCCCCGAGGTCGGGGTCTTCGTCGAGGAGCCGGATCGGCTCTAGGCGCTGAGCAGACATGCACCAATGGCTTTGCCCGCGTGTCGTCCGAGACATGCGCGGGCAGCACAACCGCGATGCGAGACGCTGGTCCACGCCCGCCCGCTCCCGGCGGCCCGCCGCCGCCCGGGCCCGAGCCGACGCCGCCCGCGCCGACCCCCAGCCCGGGCCCGCCGCCGCAGATCTAGCGCGCCAGCCGCGCCACGCGACGCGAAACCGGTGGACCGGCGCCCGGGCGGTGCGGCACCATGCGCGCGTGATGACCGCGCAGGCTGGGGTCCGCGTCCTCGAGGCCGACCGTGGCCTCGCGGCCGCCATCCCGGACGCGGAGCGCGCAGAGGCGCGTGCCCGCCTGACCGTCCCGGCCGCGCGCCTGCCCGTGGGCTCCTGGGACCCGGAGTCCACGCCCGGCCATGCCGGCGGCGCGTTCGGCTACCTGATCCTCGACGGCCTCGTCCTGCGCGACGTTGAGCTCGCCGGCCGCTCGTGCGTCGAGCTCCTCGGCCCGGGCGACGTCCTGACGCGGGGCGCAGCGCCGCCCGCGGTCCCGGCCGACGTCACGTGGCGGATCGCCGACCCGTCGCGCGTCGCCGTTCTGGACGACCGCGTGATCGCGGCCATGCGCCGCTGGCCCGACCTGGCCGTGGCGCTGTTCGCGCGCGCCGGCGAGCAGCTCGAGCGCCTGGCGCTGCAGCAGGCGATCGGCCAGCTGCCCCGCGCCGACCTGCGGCTGATCGCGACGCTGTGGCACCTGGCGGACCGCTGGGGCCGCGTGTGCCCGGACGGCGTCGAGCTGCGGCTCGCGCTGACCCATGACCTCCTCGGCCGCCTCGTGGGCGCGGCCGTCAGGAGACAGTGTGCCGCGGGACGTGTGTTGTTTCACGGAGGGGATTCCAGCGACGCATTTTACCTCGTGCGTCACGGCCATGTGGCGTTTGTTATGTCGATTCCGGCGCGCGGTACCACGCGACTGTTAACCGTCGGTCCCG
>JACRMD010000059.1 GCA_016215085.1 Solirubrobacterales bacterium
ACCTCGGGGCCGCGCTGGCGATCACGCTGGCCCTGTCGCTGTCGGCCGGCGCGGTGAGCTGGCTGGCCGTCGAGCGGCCGGTGCTGCGCTGGACGCGCCCGCCGCGCCGCGCCCGCGAGCATGCGCCGCCGCGCCGCCGCGAGCCGGCGACCGCGGGCGCCACCGCGTAGCCGGTCATGCGGCCTGGTGCCGCAGGCAGGCACGCAGGTGCGTCTCCGCGGCGCCGCTCTCCGCCGAGTCCCTCCGCGGACCGCTCCTCGGGGGGCGCGAGATGATGAGCTATGCTAGTTAGCAATGGCAACCAGATCGCAGCCCGACCTCGCCGTCGCCCTGCGCCTCTCGATCACGCGCACCGCACGGCGGCTGCGCCAGGAGGGCGCCGCGGGCCTCAGCCCGTCGCAGGGCTCGGCGCTGGCGACGATCGACCGCCACGGCCCGCTGACCCCGAGCGAGCTCGCCGCCCGCGAGCGCATCCAGCGGCCGACCGCGACGCGCCTGGTGGCCAAGCTCGAGGAGGGCGGCCTCGTCGCGCGCACCGCCGACCCCGCCGACCGCCGCTCGTGCCTCATCGCGGCCACCGGCGCCGGCCACGACCTGCTGGCCGAGATCCGCGGCCGCAAGGACGCCTACCTCGCCCGCCGCCTGCGCACCCTGCCGGCGGAGGACCGCGCGACGCTCGACCGCGCCACGGCGATCCTCGAGCGCCTGCTGGAGGAGGAGGGCGCTTGAGCGCCGCCGTCCGCCGCTCGCTGCACTCCCTCACCGTCCCGAACTACCGCCGGTACTTCGCCGGCCAGGTCGTCTCCATCTCGGGCAACTGGATGCAGACGGTCGCCGAGATGTGGCTGATCGTCCAGCTGACCGGCAGCGGCGTCTCGGTCGGCCTGACCGCCGGCCTGCAGTTCCTCCCGATCCTGCTGCTGGGCGCCTACGGCGGCCTGCTCGCCGACCGCTTCGACAAGCGCCGCCTGCTGATGACCACGCAGGCGCTGATGGCCGTCCCCGCGGTCACGCTCTGGGTGCTGGCCGCCACGGGCGCCGTCACGCCGGCCATGGTGTACGCCTTGGTCCTCGCGCGCGGGCTCGTGCTCGCCGTCGACAACCCGACCCGCCAGAGCTTCGTCTTCGAGCTCGTCGGCCCCGACCGCGTGGTCAACGCGGTCGCCCTCAACTCGGTGATCGTCAGCAGCGCGCGCATCGTCGGCCCCGCC
Source organism: Solirubrobacterales bacterium (assembly GCA_016215085.1). Lineage (GTDB taxonomy): Bacteria > Actinomycetota > Thermoleophilia > Solirubrobacterales > Solirubrobacteraceae > Baekduia. The sequence goes on from JACRMD010000059.1 coordinate 1,212, forward strand.
GCCGCCGGCGCGGCCATCGCGCTGTTCGGCGTGAGCACGTGCTTCGCCCTCAACGCGGCCACCTTCGGCGCCATGCTGGTCGCGCTGCGCGGCATGGACGCGGGCGCGCTGCACGCCGCCAAGCCCAAGGCGCGCGGCGAGCGCGACCTGCGCGACGGCCTGGCGCACGTCCGCCGCAGCCCGCAGCTGTGGATCCCGCTGGCGATGATGGCGGTGATCGGGACCTTGTCCTTCAACTTCCAGGTGCTCCTGCCGCTGCTGGCCAGCGAGACGTGGCACGGCACGGCGAGCACGTACGCGATGCTGACCATCGCGATGGGCACGGGCCCGGTCCTCGGCGCGCTGGCGGCGGGCGCCCGGGCGCGCGTCACCCCCGCGTTGCTGGTCACCGCCGCGTTCGCCTTCGGCGTGTTCGAGCTGCTGGCCGCCGCGGCGCCGACGCTGCCGCTGCAGGTCGCGGCGCTGGCCCTACTGGGCGCCGTGACCATCACCTTCTCCTCGGGCGTGAACTCCGCGCTGCAGCGCGCCGTCGGCCCCGACATGCGCGGACGGGTGATGGCGCTGTTCTCGGTGGTCTTCCTCGGCTCGACGCCGATCGGC
>JACRMD010000060.1 GCA_016215085.1 Solirubrobacterales bacterium
GCGCAGCAGCTCGCCCGCGGTCTTCTCGCCGATGCCCTTGGCGCCCGGCAGGCCGTCGGACGGGTCGCCGCGCAGCGCGATGAAGTCCGGCACCTGCTCGGGCCGGATGCCGTACTTCGCGCGCACGCCGGCGACGTCGACGAGCTCGGGGCCGTCCTTGCCCCCGCGCGGGAACAGCACCGCGACCTTCTCGGTCACGCACTGGAACATGTCGCGGTCGCCGCTGAAGATCAGCGCCTCGCCGCCCGCCGCCTCCTCGGCCAGCGCCAGCGCGCCGAGCAGGTCGTCGGCCTCCAGGTCGCCCGCGTCGAGCCACGACCAGCCGAACGCGCCGAAGAACGCCGGCGCGTCGGCCCACTGGGGCGCGAGCTCGTCGGGCACCGGCGGGCGGTCGGCGTGGTAGGGCGCGAAGAGCTCGGTGCGGTAGGTCGCGGCCTCGGCGCCGCTGCAGAGCACCACGGCCCGCGGCGCGTGGCGCTCGACCGCGAAGAGCACCAGGTTGGCCATGCCCAGCAGGGCGTTGACCGGGTGCCCGTCGGGGCCGGTGATCGACTTCGGGAGGGCGTAGAACGCGCGGTACAGCAGCGACGGCGCGTCCACGACGAGCAGTGGGCCGGACACGGCGCACTACCGTACTTGCCTTCGCATGCCCAAGATCCCGACCAGCCGCCTGGCCCGCACCGCACGCTTCGGCGGCCTGGTGGCCGGGACGGGCGCGAGGTGGGCCGGCACCACCGTGGCCAACCGCATGCGCAGCGAGGAGGCCGCGGACGCCAAGAGCGCCGAGCGCGCGATGGCCACGGCCGATGCGCTGGTCGCCCGGCTGGGCGAGATGAAGGGCGCCGCGATGAAGCTCGGCCAGGTGCTCTCCACGATCGACTGGGAGCTCATCCCCGAGGACCAGCGCGACGACTTCAAGCACCGGCTGGCCGCCCTGCGCGACGACGCGCCGAAGGTGCCGTTCAGCCGCCTGCGCAAGCTCATCGAGGAGGAGCTCGGCGGCCCGCTCACCGAGCACTTCGCGCAGTTCGACGAGGAGGCGCGCGCCGCCGCCTCGATCGGCCAGGTCCACCACGCCGTGACGCACGACGGCCGCGAGGTCGCGGTCAAGGTCCAGTACCCGGGCGTCGCCGAGGCGGTGGAGACCGACCTGCGCAACATCGGGATCCTGCTGCCGCTCGTCAAGCGCCTCGCGCCGGGCCTCGACGTCAAGGCGATCGCCGCCGAGCTGCGCGAGCGCATCGGCGAGGAGCTCGACTACGAGATGGAGGCGCAGAACCAGCGCCGCGTCGCGCGCCACTTCCGCGGCCACCCGTTCATCCGCGTGCCCGCGGTGCTCACCGACCTGTCCTCGCGCCGGGTCCTGGTCACCGAGTGGATCCACGGCCAGACCTTCGAGGAGGTCAAGCGCCTGCCCGAGGCCGACCGCGACCGCTTCGCCGAGATCTGCTTCCGGTTCTTCTACGGGTTGGTCGAGCGCGAGCGCCTGGCCGCCGGCGACCCGCACCCCGGCAACTACCTGCTGGCCGACGACGGCCGCGTCGCGTTCCTGGACTTCGGCCTGATGCGCCAGATGGACGCCGCCTACCTCGAGGGCGAGCAGCACCTCGCCCGCGCGGTGATCGCCGGCGACGCCGACGAGGTGCACCGCTGGATGGCCGAGCTCGGCTACCTGCCCGACCCCGAGGCGTTCGACCCGACGCGCGTCCTCGACCAGCTCAGCCTCGCCGGCGAGTGGTACTTCACGACCGGCTTCCGCCGGCTGGACCCCGAGTACGTGCGCGTCGCGCTCGAGGTCGGCAGCAGCCCGCGCAGCCCGTACTTCGACGAGATGCGCCGCATGACCGTGCCGCCGCAGGCGCTGCTGCTGCGGCGCATGGAGGGCCTGCTCTTCGGCGTGCTGGGCGAGCTGCGCGCCGGCGCCGACTGGGGCGCGCTGGCGCTGGAGTACATCGCCGAGGCGGAGCCGACGACCGCGCTCGGCCGCATCGAGGCCGAGCACTTCGGCGCCACGTAGGCCGCCGGGCACGGCGCCACCGGTTTTTGCCGTTGCGCTCGGGCACGGATGGCGGGACCCTTTGGGCATGCTCTCCAAGCAGCCATCACGCCGCGTCGTGGCGCTGCCGCTGAGCATGCCCTCCACACCGGCCAAGCCCGCCGGCACCGAGCCGCGGGCGACGCCGAAGGGTGCGCCCGCGCCGCCGCCGGGCCGCATCGCGGTCGGGTGACCGAGACCCCGCTGATCCCCTCGTCCCTGTACGGCCTGCGGACGTGGCGGTGGTCGGCGGACGAGGCCGGTGAGCGCCTGCGCGCGGCGTGCCTGCCCACGCCCTGGCCGGCCGACGGCGCGTGGATGCACGCGACGTGCGCCGGGCCGGGCGGCCACCCGGCGCCGGCGGCGGGCTGCGCCTGCGGGGTGCACGCCTGGCACCCGCGCCCCTCGTCGGCGCGCCGCGTGCTGGCGAGCCGCTTCGAGGTCCCCGGGATCGTCGAGGCGGCGGGCGCGATCGAGCTGCAGGACGACGGCTTCCGCGCCGCGCGGGCCCGCCCGTACGCGTTCGTCCTCACGCCCGGCGGCAACGCCGCCCGGGTGGCGCGCCTGGCGCAGCGCTACGGCGCGCGGGTCGTCGAGGTCGCCGACGCGCGCGAGCTCGTCGCCTGGTGCCGCGAGCACCGGCTCGGCCTCGACGAGGCGACCGTCGACGGGCTGCTCGGCCCCGGCCACGCCCGCGAGCGGCGCGCCTCCCGCCGGCGCGCGCTGCGCGCCAACGCCCTGCGCGTGGCGGCCGTCGGCGCCATCGGCGCGACGCTCCTGTTCCTGGGGCACGAGTTCGCCAGCGGACCGCCGTCCCCGAACGGCGTCTACGGCCGGACGGGCTGGGTGACGCTTCCGAAGTGCCCCGAGCCGGCGCCCGCGACGCCCGCGGGTCAGCCCGGCTGCTGAGGGCGTTACCAAAGCCCGGGGGCGGAGTAGGAGTCTTCATGGAGGATGCAGAGCAGCGGCGCGGAAACGACCTGCGCGCGAGGACCAGCGAGCTCCGCGAGACCGCGGCGGCTTGGCGCGAGGAGCTGCGCGAGACCGCTGCCGCCAAGGCCGGGGACATGCGCGAGACGCCGCCGCCCGCGCCGAGCACCTGCGCCAGACCGCGGCCGCCAAGGGCGGCGAGCTGCGCAGCAGCGCCGCCGACCGCAGCGCGGAGATCCGCCAGAAGATGGGCAAGATGGACGTGCCGTGGGCGCGCTGCATGCCCGCCCGCATGGTCCGCGAGACGATCCTCCAGGTGGGCCTGGCCCCGCTGATGGGCCTCTACACGCGCCTGCGCGTGTTCGGCGCCGAGCGCTTCGACGACGTGCCGCCGCCGGTCATCCTGGTGGCCAACCACTCCAGCCACCTCGACACGCCGACGATCCTGCGCGCGCTGCCGCTGCAGTGGCGCCAGCGCACCGCCGTCGCGGCGGCCGCCGACTACTTCTACAAGAAGCGCGCGGTGGCCAACGCGGTCGCCCTCATCTTCAACACCGTCCCGATCATGCGGCGCGGCGGCGGCGGCGTCGGCAGCGGCGCGTTCGACCACGTGGACCGGCTGATCCAGCGCCGCTGGAACCTCGTGATCTTCCCCGAGGGCACGCGGTCGCGCGAGGGCGAGCTCGGCCGCCTGCGCTCGGGCGCCGCGGTGATCGCGCAGCAGCACGGGATCCCGATCGTGCCGATCCGGATCCGCGGCACGCACGACGCGATGCCGCCGGGCCGCAACTGGCCCAAGCGCGTGCGCGGCTTCCTCTCGCGCCGCCACACGGTCGAGGTCCACTTCGGCGCCCCGATCACCGTCGGGCCCGACGAGGATCCGTCGGAGGCGATGCTCCGGGTCCGCCGCCACCTCGAGGGCGACGAGCGCGTCCGCGAGCAGGTCCCCCAACCGGCCGACGCGCCCGTCGAGGCGACCAACGGCCATGCGCCCGCCCCGTCCGTCGGCCGCTTCGAGGCCGTCCGGACGACGGCCGAGCGCGAGCGCACGAGCCCTGCCGCGTAGACGACGCGTCTAAACCTCCTAGGTCCGCCGATGGCGCAACATCCCCGCCACGGTTGACCGCCTCTCTCTTCCGGTACTAGGGTCGCTGTCGCTACGCCGGAACTACAGGGGAGGTTTGCGTGAGCATCTGGGGAGCAGAGACGATCGGGACAGCGCTCCTGATCTTGCTGGGTGACGGTGTGGTGGCAGCGGTGCTGCTGAACCACTCGAAGGCCCAGAACGCCGGCTGGATCGTCATCACCTGGGGTTGGGGCATGGCGGTGGCCATCGCCGTCTTCGCGGTCGGGCAGTTCAGCGGCGCCCACCTCAATCCCGCGGTCACCTTGGGCTTCGCCATCGAGGGCCGCACGGACTGGGGCGACGTCCCGAAGTACTTCGCGGGTGAGTTCTGCGGGGCGTTCATCGGCGCCGTGCTGGTGTACTTGTCCTACTTGAACCACTGGCGGCCGACCGAGGACCCCGGGCTCAAGCTCGCCGTCTTCTCGACCGCGCCGGCGATCCGCAACACCGTCGCCAACCTCATCACCGAGATCGTGGGCACGTTCGTCCTGGTCTTCGGCGTCATGGCGATCTTCGCCAACAAGGGCATGGGCACCGAGCCGCTCGGCGCGCTCATCGTCGGGCTCCTGGTGCTCGCGATCGGCCTGTCGCTCGGCGGTCCCACGGGCTACGCGATCAACCCGGCGCGCGACCTCGGGCCGCGCATCATCCACGCGCTGCTGCCGATCCCGGGCAAGGGCCCGTCGGACTGGGGCTATGCGTGGATCCCCGTGGTCGGCCCGCTGATCGGCGCCGCGATCGCGGCGGTCGCCTTCCAGGCGTTCTACCCGGGGTGAGCCCGCCATGAAGAAGCTCATCAACGCCCCGGACGCGGTCGTCCGCGAGGCGCTCGAGGGCATGGAGCATGCCTATGGCGATCGACTGAGGATCTCCTACGACCCCGCGTTCATCGTGCGCTCCGACGCGCCGGTGCAGGGCAAGGTCGGCATCGTGTCCGGAGGAGGCTCCGGGCACGAGCCGATGCACGGCGGTTTCGTCGGCATGGGGATGCTCGACGCCGCCTGTCCGGGCGAGGTGTTCACCTCGCCGACGCCCGACCAGATGCTGGAGGCGACGAAGGCGGTCGACGGCGGCGCCGGCGTCCTGCACATCGTCAAGAACTACACCGGCGACGTCATGAACTTCGAGATGGCCGCCGACCTCGCCAAGGGCGAGGGCATCGAGGTCGAGGCGGTCGTCACCAACGACGACGTCGCCGTGCAGGACAGCCTCTACACGGCGGGCCGCCGCGGCGTCGGCATCACCGTCATCGCGGAGAAGATCTGCGGTGCGGCGGCCGAGGAGCGCAAGTCGCTCGCCGAGGTGGCCGAGATCTGCCGGCGCGTCAACGGCGAGGGCCGCAGCATGGGCATGGCGCTGACGCCGTGCATGACGCCGAGCTCCGGCGAGCCGAGCTTCGAGCTCGGCGAGGACGAGATGGAGATCGGCATCGGCATCCACGGCGAGCCGGGCCGCTACCGCGAGCCGATGGCGCCCGCGGCGCAGGTCGTGGACCGCCTCGCCACGGCCGTCGTCGAGGACCTGCCCTACAACTCGGGCGACCGCGTGCTCGCGATGGTCAACGGCATGGGCGGCACGCCGCTGATCGAGCTGTTCGTGGTCTACCGCGAGCTGCACCGCTTCCTCCAGGAGCGGGGCATCACGATCGAGCGGCGGCTGGTGGGCAACTACATCACCTCGCTCGAGATGGCCGGGTGCTCGATCACCCTGCTGCGCCTCGACGACGAGCTGACCCGCCTGTGGGACGCGCCCGTCGACACCCCCGCGTTGCGGTGGGGCGCTTGAGGTGACGGAGGAGGCCGCCACTATCGACCACGCCGGCGTGCTGGCCTGGATCCGCCGGTACGCCGCCGTGATCGAGGAGCACCGGGTGGAGTTGGTGCGGCTCGACACGGCGATCGGGGATGGCGACCACGGGACGAACATGGACCGTGGGATGAAGAAGGTCCTCGAGAAGCTCGACGGCTCCGAGGGCGACGACATCGGCGCGACGCTCAAGGCCGTCGGCATGACGCTGGTCTCCAGCGTCGGCGGCGCGGCCGGGCCGCTGTACGGCACGTTGTTCCTGCAGATGGGGACGGCGACCGCCGGGTCGAGCACGCTCGACGTCGGCGCCCTCGCCGACGCGCTGGACGCCGGTGTCAAGGGCGTGCAGGCCCGCGGGAAGGCCGAGCCCGGCGACAAGACCATGGTGGATGCCCTGCTGCCCGCGGTCGCCGCCCTGCGCGAGGCGCAGGCCGACGGCGGCGTAGGCCCCGCGGCGGCGGCCGAACGTGCGGCCGCCGCGGCGGAGGAGGGGATGAAGGCCACCATCCCGATGGAGGCCCGCAAGGGGCGGGCCAGCTACCTGGGGCCCCGAAGCGTCGGGCACCAGGACCCCGGAGCGACCTCGTCGTACCTGCTGCTGCGCAGCGCGGGCGAGGCGTTCGCAACCGCATAGCGACCAAGGAGCAGGGTCATGGCGAAGTACGCGGCAGCCCTCGACCAGGGAACCACGAGCACCAGGTGCATGATCTTCGACCACGGCGGCCAGGTGGTCAGCGTGGCGCAGAAGGAGCACGAGCAGATCTACCCGAAGCCGGGGTGGGTCGAGCACGACGCCAAGGAGATCTGGGAGCGCGCCCAGGAGGTCATGGGTGAGGCGCTCGAGTCGGCCGGCGCGAGCGCGGACGACATCGCCGGCCTCGGCATCACCAACCAGCGCGAGACCACCGTCGTGTGGGACCGCAACACCGGCGAGCCGGTGATGAACGCGATCGTCTGGCAGGACACGCGGACCGACCGGCTGGTCGACGAGTTCTCGCGCGACGGCGGCCAGGACCGCTTCCGCGAGCAGACCGGCCTGCCGCTGGCCACGTACTTCTCGGGCCCGAAGGTGCGGTGGATCCTGGACAACGTCGACGGCGCCGCCCAGAAGGCGGAGTCGGGCGACCTGCTGTTCGGCAACATCGACACGTGGTGCATCTGGAACCTGACGGGCGGGCCCGACGGCGGCCTGCACATCACCGACGTGTCCAACGCGAGCCGCACGCTGCTCATGGACCTCAAGACGCTCGACTGGGACGACGCGATCCTGTCGGCGATCGGCGTGCCGCGCGCGATGCTGCCGGAGATCCGGCCCTCGAGCTCGCCCTACGGCGAGGTCAAGGTCGACGGCGGGTTCCGCGGCGTGCAGATCGCGGGCGACCTCGGCGACCAGCAGGCGGCGACGTTCGGCCAGACGTGCTTCTCGCCCGGCGAGGCGAAGAACACCTACGGCACGGGCAACTTCCTGCTGCTCAACACGGGCACCGAGATCGTGCACTCGAAGTCGGGCCTGATCACCACCGCCGGCTACAAGATCGGCGACCAGGACACCGTGTACTGCCTGGAGGGCTCGATCGCGATCACGGGCGCGCTCGTGCAGTGGCTGCGCGACAACCTGAAGATGATCAAGGCCGCGCCCGAGGTCGAGGAGCTGGCGCAGACCGTGGAGGACAACGGCGGCTGCTACATCGTGCCGGCGTTCTCGGGCCTGTTCGCGCCGTACTGGAAGTCCAACGCCCGCGGCGTGATGGCGGGCCTGACGCGGTACGTCACCGCCGGGCACATCGCCCGCGCGACGCTCGAGGCGACGGCCTTCCAGAGCCGCGAGGTCGCCGAGGCGATGGACGCGGACTCCGGCGTCAAGCTCGAGTCGCTGAAGGTCGACGGCGGCATGGTCCAGAACGAGCTGCTGATGCAGTTCCAGGCCGACCTCCTCGGCGTCCCGGTCATCCGCCCGAAGGTCGCGGAGACCACGTCCCTGGGCGCGGCGTACGCCGCCGGCCTGGCCACCGGGTTCTGGAACGAGGTCGAGGACCTGCGTGAGAACTGGGTCGAGGACAAGCGCTGGGAGCCGCAGATGGACGCGGCCAAGCGCGACGAGTACTACAAGTACTGGAAGAAGGCCGTCACGCGGACCTTCGACTGGTTCGACACCGAGGACGAGTAGGCCGTGTCCGTGCCGCCGCCCGCCCGGGCGGCGGCACGCCGACCTTGGTTTGGAGATGGCTCCGTGCGCCTAGGATGGGTCCGTGGCACGCCTGCAGGCTGACGTCCTGATCATCGGTGGCGGGGCGACCGGCGCGGCCACCGCATGGGATGCCGCGCTGCGCGGCTTCGACGTCGTGCTCGTCGACCGCGCCGACCTCGCGGAGGGGACCAGCGGCCGCTTCCACGGGCTGCTGCACTCCGGCGGCCGCTACGTCGTCAAGGACCGCGTCGCCGCGGAGGAGTGCGTCGCGGAGAACGCGATCGTCCGCCGCATCCTGCCCGACGCGGTCGAGGACACCGGCGGCCTGTTCGTCACCACGCCCGACGACGACCCCGCCTACGGCGACCGCTTCATGGAGGGCTGCCGCGCGGCGGGGCTGCCGGCCGAGGAGATCCCGGTCGCCGAGGCGCTGCGGATGGAGCCGCGGCTCAACCCCGGGATCCAGCGCGCGTTCACCGTGCCCGACGGCGCGATCGACGTCTGGAAGTCGGTGTGGTCGCTGGCGGCCGGCGCCGCGGCACACGGCGCGCGCATCCTCACCTACCACAAGGTGCTGGACCTGCACGTGGGCGACGGCGGCGTGACCGGCGCGCGGGTGCGCAACGAGCTGACCGGCGAGGAGCTGGACATCGAGGCCGGCTTCACCCTCAACGCCTCGGGCGCGTGGGCCGCGCAGATCGTCCACATGGCCGGCATCGAGGGCATCGGCGTGATCCCGGGCAAGGGCATCATGATCGCCATGAACCACCGGCTCGTGAACACGGTGGTCAACCGCTGCACGATGCCCGCCGACGGCGACATCCTCGTCCCGATCCGGACGGTCAGCGCCATCGGGACCACCGACATCCGCGCCGCCGACCCTGACGAGATCCCGGTCACCCAGCAGGAGGTCGACCAGATGCTCGACGGCGGCGAGCGGCTCGTGCCGGGGCTGCGCCAGGCGCGGGCGCTGCGCGTGTGGGCCGGCGTGCGGCCGCTGTTCCAGGACGACCGGTCCGGGCCGGCGGCCGCCGACACGCGCGACGTCAGCCGCGGCCACGCGGTCGTCGACCACGCCGAGCGCGACGGCGTCCGGCGGCTGCTGACGATGTCGGGCGGGAAGCTCACCACCATGCGGCTGATGGCCCAGGACCTCGTCGACGCGATGTGCCGGCAGCTCGGCGACGAGCGCCCGTGCCGCACGGAGCACGAGCGGCCGCCCGGCCACGAGGACGGCCGCCACATGCAGATCGGCGACCGGCTGCGCCGCCGCGAGGCCACGCTGCGCGACGAGCAGCTCATCTGCGAGTGCGAGCTGATCGGCCGCAGCCGCCTCGAGCAGACGATGCAGACCCGCGGCACGCTCAACCTCGACGACGTCCGCCGCCAGCTGCGGCTCGGCATGGGGCCGTGCCAGGGCGGCTTCTGCATCTACCGCGCCACCGGCATCCTGCACGGGGTCGAGCGCCTCGACGGCGAGGAGGCCTCCGCGTCGCTGACGTCGTTCCTGCAGGAGCGCTGGAAGGGCGTGTGGCCGATCCTCTACGGCGACCAGCTGCGCCAGGCGCGCCTGGACGACTGGATCTTCCAGGGCCTGCTCGACGTCGAGCACCTGCCCGAGGCGGCGGCCGTCGTGCCCGACGAGGAGCTGTCGGCCTCGTGAGCCGCCACGACGTCGTCGTCGTCGGCGCCGGCATGGCGGGGCTGACCGCCGCCGTGCGCCTCGCGGAGGGCGGCGCGACGGTCCTCGTCCTGGCCAAGGGCGTCGGCGCCACGCACCTCAGCCCCGCCACCATCGACGTCCTCGGCTACGCGCCCGACCGCGTGGACCGGCCGCTGGAGGCGCTCGCCGCGTTCGCCGAGCGGCACCCCGGGCACCCGTACGGCGTGGTCGGCGCGGCCGGCGTCGCCGCCGCCGTGCCGTGGTTCGCCGAGCGCTTCGCCGACGGGCCGCTGGCGCCCTACGCCTACACGGGCACCGCCGACGAGAACCTGCTGCTGCCGACCGCGGTGGGCGTGCTGCGCCCGTCGGCGGTGGTGCCCGAGACGATGGCCGGCGGCGACCTGCGCGACGGCGGCGAGGTCTGCGTCGTCGGCTTCCGGGCGCTCAAGGACTTCCACCCGCGGCTGGCCGCCGACAACCTCTCCCGCCACCCGGGCGTGACCGCGCGCGGCATCGAGCTCGACTGCGTGCCCGAGGGCCGCGTCGACGTCAACGCGCTGGGCTTCGCACGCGCGTTCGACGACGCCGCGTTCCGCAAGGACGTCGTGGCGCGCGTCGCCGGCCGGCTCCATGCCGAGGAGCGCGTCGCCTTCCCGGCCGTCCTGGGCATCGCCGACCCGCACGCCGTGTGGTCCGAGCTGCAGGACCGCCTCGGCCGTCCGGTCTTCGAGATCCCCACGCTGCCGCCGTCGGTGCCGGGCATGCGCGTCTTCGCGACGCTGCGCGAGCGCCTGCGCCGGGCGGGGTCGCGCGTGGTCCTCAACAACGTCGTCACCGGCGCCGAGCACCGGGGCGGCACGGTCACCGGCGTCCGCGCCCGCGTCGGCCTGCGCGACGTCGTGCACGGCGCCGACTGGGTCGTGCTCGCCACCGGCGGCTTCGCCTCGGGCGGCGTGGAGCTGGACTCGCGCTGGGCCGGCCGCGAGGTGGCGCTCGGCCTGCCTGTCGCCGGCATCCCGGCGCCCGGCGAGGAGCGCTTCGGCCCCGCCTACTTCGGCGAGCACCCCATGGCCCGGGCGGGCGTGGCGGTCGACGCCGACCAGCGCCCCGTCGGCGCGGACGGCGCGCGCGTCTTCGACAACGTGCTCGTGGCGGGGGCGACGCTCGCGGGCGCCGAGCCGTGGCGGGAGAAGTCCGGCGAGGGCATCAGCCTCGCGACGGGCCATCGCGCGGCGGGCCTGATCCTCGACGCCGCCGGCAGCGCGCAGCGCTCGGCGGTCGCCGCGACGGAGGGATGAGGAGATGACGGCGCACGACCACCACGACGTGCTGGGCACGCTCATGCGCGACTCGCTCGACCACTGCGTCAAGTGCACGATCTGCGAGACGTTCTGCCCGGTCTCCAACGTCACGCCGCTGTTCCCCGGGCCGAAGTACGTGGGCCCGCAGGCCGAGCGCTTCCGCGTCCCCGCCGACGAGAGCCCCGACGACTCGCTGGACTACTGCTCGGGGTGCGGGATCTGCACGCAGGTCTGCCCGCAGGGCGTGCACATCGCCGAGATCAACACGCAGGCGCGCGCGAAGCTCCGCGAGCGCACCGGCTTCAAGCTCCGCGACCGGATCATCGCCCGGCCGGACCTCACCGGGCGGCTCGGCACGCCCGCGGCGGGCCTGGCCAACCGGACGCTGCGCAGCAGGCCGCTGCGCCTGGTCGCCGAGCGCGTGCTCGGGATCGACCACCGCGCCGCCGTGCCGAGCTTCGCCGGGCGCACGTTCCAGGCGTGGGCCAAGGGGCGCACCTCGCCGCCGGCGCAGCGGCGCGTCGCCTACTTCCACGGCTGCGGCGCCAACTGGTACGAGCCGGACTCCGGGCAGCGGACCGTCGAGCTGCTCGAGTGGCTCGGCTGCCAGGTCGACGTCCCGCGCGGCCAGTCGTGCTGCGGGCTGCCGCTGCAGTCCAACGGCATGTTCGGCGCGGCCCGCAAGTACGTCCGGCGCATGGCCCGGGCGCTCGCGCCCGCCGCGCGGCAAGGCATCGACCTCGTCGGCACGTCGACCTCGTGCACGCTGATGCTCAAGCGCGAGGCGCGCGAGATCCTCGGGATGGACGAGGACCCCGACCTGCGGGTGGTCAGCGACAACATGTACGACATCTGCGAGTACCTGGTGATGTTGCACGAGCGGGGCGAGCTGCGCACGGACTTCCGGCCGCTGCCGCTCACGGTGACCTACCACGCGCCGTGCCAGCAGCAGGGCCACGGCGTCGGCAAGCCGGCGCTCGACCTCATGGCGCTGGTGCCCGGGCTGCGCGTGATCGAGAACGACGCGACGTGCTGCGGGATCGCGGGCACGTACGGCCTCAAGCGCGAGAAGTTCGACATCGCCATGGACGTGGGCAAGGGGCTGTTCGCGCAGATCGGCGACGCGCGGCCCGACCTGGCCGTCTGCGACTCCGAGACGTGCCGGTGGCACATCGAGCAGGCCACCGGCGTCAAGACCGTGCACCCGGTCGAGGTCCTGCACCGGGCCGCCGGGCTCTCCTGACCGGCCGGCGTGGTCGGCGTCGTCATCGTCTCCCACAGCGCGGTCCTGGCGGACGGCGTGGTCGAGCTCGCCCGGCAGATGGGCGGCGACGAGGTCGCGGTCGAGGCGGCCGGGGGCATGGCCGAGCCACAGGGCGCGATCGGAACCGACATGCAGCTGGT
>JACRMD010000061.1 GCA_016215085.1 Solirubrobacterales bacterium
CGGGGACGACGCCGTTCACGCCGCCGGCCGGCTCGCCGGCGCTGCGCCGCGCCACGCGCCCGGCGTTCGCGGCCCGCGGCGCCGCGACGCTGCCGGCCGCCCGCTCGTGCTCCAGCCGCCGGGCCTTCCGCATCCGCCTGCGCCGCGCGCCGAAGGGCGACCGGATCCGCTCGGCGGTCGTGACGGTCAACGGCAAGCGGGTGCGCACGCTGCGCGGACGCCGCGTGACCGCGCGCGTGGACCTGCGCGGCCTGCCGAAGGGCACGTTCCGCGTGGCGATCACGGTGCGCACCAAGAAGGGCCGCGTGCTGCGCAGCGCCCGCACCTACCGGACCTGCGTGCGGCGCTCGTAGCCCGTCCGTCCGCGCGCGGCCGCCGCAGCTGCGCCACCCCGGCGCGGATGCCGATCACCGGGCGGCATGACGCCCGCCGCCCGCCTGGTCGCCGTCGCGCTCGTCGCCGCCGTGGCCCTGGCCTGGGCGGTGCGCCCGCGCGCCGCGGCGCCCGCGTCCGCGCCCGCCGCCAAGGGCTCCTTCACCTTCGCCCCCGGCACCGCCCCCGGCGACCAGGAGGCGTTCCTCGCCGCGGTCGCCACCGCGCGGCCCGAGGCGCGCCGGCTGCTGGACGCCGTCGCCGGCCGCGTCGACGTCACGGTCGCCACCGCGGACCCCGGCGCCGCCGGCACGACCTCGACGCACGGCGAGCGCTTCACGGTGGTGGTCGACTTCGCCCAGGTCGCCGCGCGGCTGGGCGAGCGCGGCATCCGCCGCCTAGTGCTCCACGAGCTCGGCCACGTCGTCGACTTCGCGCTGGTGCCCGCGGACCTCGACCGCCGCCTCGACGCCGGCATCCCGCGCGGCTACGGCTGCATGGACGGCGTCGCCGGCGCCTGCGCCGCGCGCGAGGAGCGCTTCGCCGAGAGCTTCGCGAAGTGGGCCAGCGGCGACATCGGCAGCGAGCTGTACATCGGCTACGCCGTCCCGCCGCCCGAGCCGACCCTCGAGGCCTGGGGCCGGCCGCTCGCGTCGCTGCCGCTCGGCCGCTGAGCGGCGGCGCTGCGACGCCGCCACTGGCCACCCTGCCTCCGCACGGGTAGGTTCCCGGCCATGGACTTCTGGGATCTGAACGAGCTCGACGTCCAGCCGCACCAGCCCGTGGTGCTCCACTCCGACGAGGGGGCCGCGCGCGCGATCGCGCTCCGGCTGCCGGCCGGCGAGGAGCTGCAGGACCACGAGGTCCACGAGCACGCGTGGCTGCACGTCCACCACGGCGCCGTCGAGGTCGACGGCAACGGCTCCACCACGCGGGCCCCCGCCGGGTCGCTCGTGCACTGGACCCCGCAGGAGCGCCACGCCGTGCGCGCGACCGAGGACGCGCTGCTGCTGCTCCTCCTCGCGCCGTGGCCCGGGCCGGGGCACCCCAACCTGACCGCCCGCCGCTGAGCCCCGCTGCGCGGACACATCCCCGATTCGGGGTATGCAGACCGCGCCAGATCGTCCGACCTACGGGGCATGCCTCGTCTCCGCTCGTTCCGCCTCGGAGCGCGACTCGGTGTCGCGTTCCTGCTGCTCGTCGCCGCGCTGGCGACGACCGTCGTCGTCGGCGTCAGCGCCCTGCGATCCACCGACGCCACCGACTCCTCCAGCGCCCAGGGCCGCAACCTGTCGGCGCTGCGCTTCGTCAGCGCCGTGGCGACCGCGGTCGAGTCCGGCGCCCACAGCACCGTCCAGCACCTCTACGTCTACGACGGCGACCTGCAGACGCAGGACGAGATCGCCGCGCGCATCAAGACCCAGACCGGCGGGCTGCAGGCCCAGGCCAAGAGCCTCGAGAAGAGCCTGACCTCCGACGCCGCCCGCGCCGCCTACCGCCGCGTGAGCGCCGCCGCGACGCCGTCGATCGCCGCCCAGCAGAAGGCGCTGGCGCTGTCGCGCAAGGAGACGATCGCGCAGGCCGAGGAGCGCGACGGCTCGCGGACCACCTACCTGGAGCAGTACCTGCCGGCGCAGAAGAAGCTCGCCGCCGCCACCGAGCAGCTGCGCAAGGCCGTGGCCGCCGACCTGGCCGCCTCGACCGCGGGCATCGGCGACAAGGCCCGCAGCGGCCAGCGCGTGCTGCTGCTCGTCGGCGCCGTCGCGCTGCTGCTGGCCCTCGCGCTGGCGGTCGTCATCACCCGCTCGGTCACCGTCCCCACGCGCCGCCTGGTCGCCTCGCTGCGCACCGTGCAGGAGCAGGACCTGACCGCGCTGGACGCCGGCCTGCAGGCGATGGCCCGCGGCGACCTGACCCATCGCGTCGAGCCCGTCACCGAGCCGATCGGCGACAGCGCCCGCGACGAGGTCGGCGAGGCCGCGCGCGTCGTCGACGAGGTCATCGAGCAGTCCCACGCCTCGCTGGAGGCCTACGAGCAGATGCGCACCGAGCTGGGCGACCTGCTCGGCGGCGTGCGCCGCTCGGCCACCGGCGTCACCCAGGCGTCGGCCCAGATGGCCGCCACCTCGCAGGAGTCCGGCCGGGCCATCGGCGAGATCGCCTCGGCGATGACCGACCTCGCGCGCGGCTCCGAGCGCCAGATCGCCGCCGTGGACGAGGTCCGTCGCGGCGCCGAGGAGGTCGGCGGGCGCATCGGCCAGAGCGCCGAGGCCGCCGCCGCGACCGCCGAGGCCGCCGCCACCGCGCGCAAGCTCGCCGACGAGGGCGCGCAGACCGCCGAGCGCGCCACCGACGCGATGCGCGAGGTCGGTGAGTCGACGACCGCCGTCACCGCCGCCATCCGCGAGCTCGCCGGCCGCTCCGAGGAGATCGCCGGCATCGTCGACACGATCGGCGGGATCGCCGAGCAGACGAACCTGCTCGCGCTCAACGCCGCGATCGAGGCCGCCCGCGCCGGCGAGCAGGGCCGCGGCTTCGCGGTCGTCGCCGACGAGGTCCGCAAGCTCGCCGAGGAGGCCCAGGGCAGCGCCCGCCAGATCGCCGACGTCCTCGCCGAGGTCCAGCGCGGCACCCGCGACGCCGTCTCGCTCGTCGACGAGAGCGCCCAGCGCACGCAGCAGGGCTCCGGCGTCGTCGCCCAGGCCCGCGAGGCGTTCGAGCGCATCGGCGGCGCCGTGTCCGACATGACCGACCGCGTCGCCGAGATCGCCCACGCCGCGCAGGAGATCGCCGGCGAGGCCGCGCGCATGCACGACGAGGTCGCCGGCATGGCCTCGATCGCCGAGGAGTCCTCCGCGTCGACCGAGCAGGTGTCGGCCTCCACGGAGCAGACGTCGGCCTCCACGCAGGAGGTCGCCGCCTCGGCCCAGGAGCTCGCGGCCACCGCCGCGGAGCTCGAGCGGCTCGTCGCGCGCTTCACGCTCGAGACCGCCGCCTAGCCGCGCACATGGCCATCGGGCAGGATGCTTGCCCGATGGCCGTCGCCCCCGCCTCCGCGCTCCAGCAGCTGCTCGCCGCCGAGCGCGAGCGCTTCCTCGCCGAGCACCCGCGCAGCGCGCAGCTCGCCGCCCAGGCCCGCGAGCACCTGCTCATGGGCGTCCCGATGCCGTGGATGGTCCGCTGGGCCGGCGGCGTCCCGCTCTTCCTCGACCAGGCGCAGGGCAGCCGCGTCGTCGACGCCGACGGCCGCGAGTACGTCGACGTCGCGCTGGGCGACACCGGCGCGATGACGGGGCACTCCCCCGCCCCGGTCACCGCCGCGATCGCCGCCCGGCGCGGCATCACCACCATGATGCCCACCGAGGACGCCATCGCGGTCGCCGGCGAGCTCGCCCGCCGCTTCGGCGTCCCGGCCTGGCAGTTCACGCTCAGCGCCACCGACGCCAACCGCTTCGCGCTGCGCATGTGCCGCCAGATCCAGCGCCGGCCCAAGGTCCTGATGTTCCAGTGGTGCTACCACGGCTCGGTCGACGAGTCGGTCGCGGCGCTCGACGACCAGGGCGTCGTGCGCCCCAAGCCCGGCAACGTCGGCCCGCCGGTGGACGTGGCGCTGACGACGCGCCTGGCGGAGTTCAACGACCTCGACGCCGTCCGCCGCGAGCTCGCCCACGAGGACGTCGCCTGCGTGCTGGCCGAGCCCGCGCTCACCAACGTCGGCATGGTGCTGCCCGAGGACGGGTTCCTCGGCGGCCTCGAGGAGGCCTGCCGCGAGACGGGCACGCTGCTGATCTACGACGAGACGCACACCATCAGCGCCGGCCCGGGCGGCTGCGTCGCCGCGTGGGGCCTGGCCCCCGATCTCGTGACGCTCGGCAAGGCGCTGGGCGCCGGGGTGCCGACCGGCGCCTACGGCGTGTCGGCGGCCGTGCGCGACCGCATCCTGGCCGACGACGAGGGCGACTACTTCGACTGGGGCGGCGTCGGCGGCACGCTGGCCGGCAACGCGCTGTCGCTGGCGGCCGCGCGCGCGACGCTCGAGCACGTGCTCACGCCGCAGGCCTTCGCGCACATGGAGACGGCGTGCACGCGCTACCGCGAGGGCGTCGAGGCGGCGTTCGCGCGCCACGGGCTGCCGTGGAGCATCGTGCAGCTCGGCGCCCGGGCGGAGTTCCACTTCACGCCCGAGCCGCCGCGCACGGGCGGCGCGGCGCACGCGGCGATCGACCCGCTGCTCGACGACGTCCTGCACGTCGCGCTGCTCAACCGCGGCGTGCTCCTCACGCCGTTCCACAACATGGCGCTCTTCGGCCCGAGCACGACGACCGACGACGTCGACGCCGTGCTCGCGGCGCTCGACGAGGCGCTGGGCCTGGTGGCCGCCGGCTAGGCGGCCTCGCGCAGCGCCTCGATCTCGCGGATCGTCGAGAGGTGCTCCAGCGCCCGGCGCTCCAGCGCGCGGACCTCGGCCTGGCGCAGGCCCAGCCGCCGGCTGGTCTCCTGGACGCCGACGGGCGCGCCGTCGCCGTTCATGCCGTAGCGCAGCTCGACGACCTGGCGCTCGCGCTCGGGCAGCTCGCGCAGCGCGCGGCGCACCGCCTGCTCGGCCAGCGACACGGTCACCTGCTCCTCGGGCTGGGGCTCGGAGCCGGCCAGCAGGTCGCCGAACGAGGCGCCCTGGTCCTCGCCCACCGGGCGGTCCAGGCTCGTCACGGTCCGCGCCATGTCGCGCAGCGCGTGGACGTCGTCGGGCGTGAGCTCGGCGTGCTGGGCGATCTCCTCGACGGTCGGCTCGCGGCCGAGCTTGACCGACAGCTCCTTCTCGGCCTTCTGCAGCCGCCGCTCGCGCTGGAGCACGTTGGTGGGGATGCGGATCGTCCGCTCCTTGTTCTCCATGCCGCGCTGGATCGCCTGGCGGATCCAGTACGTCGCGTAGGTGGAGAACTTGAAGCCACGGCGCCAGTCGAACTTCTCGGCGGCGCGGATGAGGCCGAAGATGCCCTCCTGGATGAGGTCCAGCAGCGACATCCCGTCCGTCGGGTAGCGCTTGGCGATCGACACGACGAGCGCGAGGTTCGACGTGATCATGCGCTGCTTGGCCTCTTCGTCGCCGTTCTCGATGCGCTTGGCCAGCTCGATCTCCTCGGCGGCGGTCAGCAGCGGGTGCTTGCGGACCTCGCGCAGGAAGAGCGACAGCGCGTCGGTGGTGGCGGAGGCGAGCTCGCCGTTGAGGTAGTGCGTGGCGGGGACGGCCTGCTGCCCGCAGTCGTCGGACTCCTCCAGGCCGCGGGCGCGGGCCTCGTCCTCGATGAGGCCCTGGGCCTCGTCGTCGAGATCCAGGCGCGCGACGAGCGCGGCGACGTCGGAGAGGTTCAGGCAGCCGCGGTCCTCGGCCTCGTCGAGCAGGCTGTTGATCGCCGCGCGCTGGGTGTCGTCGAAGTCCATCACCCAGGTCGGTACCCGGACAGCGTCATAGGATGCGCAGCGTGTCGCCCGCCATCGAGACCCTGGGACTGGAACGCGAGTTCGGCGGCGGCGTGAAGGCCGTCGCGGGCATCGACCTGGCGGTCGCGCCGGGCGAGGTCTACGGCTTCCTCGGTCCCAACGGCGCCGGCAAGACGACCACGGTCCGCATGCTCGTGACGCTCCTGCGCCCCACGGGCGGGCGCGCGACGGTGGCCGGCTTCGACGTCGCGACCCAGCCGGGCGAGGTGCGCCGGCGCATCGGCGTCGCGCTCCAGGAGGCGGCGCTGGACCTGCTGATGACCGGCCGCGAGCTCATGGAGCTGCAGGCCACGCTGCACGGCATCGCGCCGCGCGACGTCCGCGGCCGGGCGGCCGACCTCATCCAGCGCGTGGGGCTCGAGCAGGCGGCGGAACGCCGCGTCGGCACCTACTCGGGCGGGATGCGCCGGCGGCTGGACCTCGCGATGGCGCTCATCCACGCCCCGGAGGTGCTCTTCCTCGACGAGCCGACCACCGGCCTGGACCCGGTGTCGCGGCTGACGCTGTGGGACGAGGTCCGGCGGCTGCGCGACGAGGGCACGACGGTCTTCCTCACCACGCAGTACCTCGAGGAGGCCGACCAGCTCGCCGACCGCGTCGGGATCATCAACGCCGGCCGCATCGTCGCCGAGGGCACGCCCGCCGCGCTGAAGGCCGAGGTCGGGATGCCGCACCTCGACGTGACGCTCGCGGGCGAGGCGCCTGACATCGCCGGCGCGCAGGCCGCGGTGGCCGCGATCGGGCCGTGCCGCGTGGCGCCCGACGGCGTGCACTTCTCGATCGGCGTGCGCGAGGGCGCGGCGGCGATCGCGCCGGTCGTGCGCGCGCTCGACGAGGCGGGCATCGAGGTCGAGGGCATCGAGCTCGTGCGCCCGACGCTCGACGACGTCTTCGTCGAGAAGACCGGGCGCCACCTCGAGGGCGCCGGGTCGGGCGCCGCCGCCGTGCCGGGCGACGAGGAGCCGCAGGCCGAGGCCGTGGCGTGATCGCCGTCGTGCTCGCGCTCGCGCGGCGCGCGCTGCGCAACGCGCTGCGCCGCCCGCAGCTGCTGGCGCCGCTCGTGATCTTCCCGACGCTGTTCCTGGCCATCAACACCGGCGGCATGGACCGCACGACCGAGCTGCCCGGCTTCCCCGAGGTCCGCGGCTTCCTGGACTTCCAGCTCGCGGCGGCGATGACGCAGTCGCTGCTGCTCGG
Organism: Solirubrobacterales bacterium; assembly: GCA_016215085.1. Classification (GTDB taxonomy): domain Bacteria; phylum Actinomycetota; class Thermoleophilia; order Solirubrobacterales; family Solirubrobacteraceae; genus Baekduia. The sequence continues at coordinate 7,072 of JACRMD010000061.1, forward strand.
CGGCGTGTCGGCCGGCATCGGCGTCGCGCTGGAGATCGAGGGCGGCTTCTTCGACCGGCTCGTCGCGGCGCCGATCCCGCGCGTGGCGATCGTGCTCGGGCGCATCCTGGCCGGCGCGGTCATCGCGTTCTTCCAGGTCCTGTGGTTCCTGGTGCTGGGCCTGCTCTTCGGGGCGCACGTCGCCGGCGGCGTGCCCGGCGCGCTGCTCGTCCTGCTGATCGGCGTCGTGGCCGGCACGGGCTTCGCGGCGCTCGGCGTCGTGCTCGCGCTGCGCGCCAAGAACGCCTCGACGGTGCAGGGCATCTTCCCGCTGATCTTCGTCGTGCTCTTCGTCTCCAGCGCCTTCTTCCCGCGCGACCTGCTCTCGCACCCCGCCGACTGGGTCGCCGAGTACAACCCGCTGAGCTACATCGCCGACGGCATGCGCGACCCGATCATCTCGGCGGTCTCGGCCGCGCCCGTGCTCGAGGGGCTGGCCGCGGCGGCGGGCCTGGCGGCGCTGGCGATCGCGGCGGCGGTCGCGTCGCTTCGCGGGAGGCTGCGCGAGGCATGAGCGCCAACGTCGCGGCCATCCGCGCGCTCACGCGGCGCGCGCTCAACGAGATCACGCGCGTGCCGGGCGCCGCCATCCCCGGCGTGCTCGCGCCGACGATCTTCATGATCGGCCTGTCGGGCGTCTTCGGCGAGGCGGCGCAGCTGCCGGGCTTCGACGCCACCGACTTCCGCACGTTCATCGTCCCCGTCGGGCTGCTGCAGGGGGCCGCGTTCTCCGGCGCGGCGACCGGCGTGAACCTCGCGCGCGACATCGAGCGCGGCTGGTTCGACCGGCTGCTGGTCTGCCCCGCCCCGCGCGTGACGCTGCTGCTGGGCATCGTCGTCTCCGCGGCCGTGCGCTGCCTGCTGCCCGCGACGTTCCTGCTCGCCGTCGCCTTCGCGCTCGGCGTCGACTTCCCCGGCGTCCACGCGCTGCTGATCGCGTTCGTGCTCGTCATGGCCCTGGCGACCGCGGTCGCGTTCTACGCCGTGGTCGTCGCGCTGAAGTTCCGCACCCAGCAGGCCGCCCCGCTGATGCAGGTCGCGGGCTTCATCGCGGTCCTCTTCACCACCGCCTACGCGCCGAAGGAGCTGCTGGCCGGGTGGCTGGAGACGATCGCCACGCTCAACCCGTGCACGCTCGTGCTCGAGGGCGTCCGCCAGGGGTTCGTGGGCGACGTCACGTGGCACGACACGTGGCCGGCGTTCGCCGCGGTCACCGGCCTGCTGGTCGCGCTGGGCGCCCTCGCGGTGCGCCGGCTGCACCGCGTGGGCGCGTGATTGCAGTCCCGCAGGCTGCAAGGGAACTTGCAGTTTGCAGGGACTTCCGCTGGTAGATAGACGGCCGCGCCGAGTCGGTTCGTGAGCGAACCGATCGGGGGACCCACGGCGGCCACGACGGCCGCGGGGGCGAATGGCGGTCCGGATGGCCGCCTAGCGCCGCTTCAGCGGCGCGAGCCCGTCAGCTGACCTCGTAGGCGCGCCCAACCATGCGCAAGCTCATCGTCCTCGCCCTGTTCGCGTGCCTGCTGGTCGTGCCGACCGCGGACGCCGCCAAGCCGCTCAAGCGCGGCAGCCGCGGCCACCGCGTCGAGCTCCTGCAGCGCCGCCTGCACGTCTCCCCCGCCGACGGCGTCTTCGGCAAGGGGACGCTGCGGGCCGTCAAGCGCTTCCAGCGACGGCACCACCTCCACGCCGACGGGGTCGTCGGCCCCGCCACCTGGCGGATGATCCGCCGCGCGCGCATCGCGCGCCGCTCCGGCGGCGGCGCCGTGCGCGTCGCCACGCGCGGCTCGTCCGTGCGGCTGCTGCAGCGCCGCCTCGGCGTCGCCGCCGACGGCGTCTTCGGCCCCGGGACCGCGCGCGCCGTGCGCCGCTTCCAGCGCTCGCGCGGCCTGACCGCCGACGGCGTGGTCGGGCCCGCCACCTGGCGCGCGCTCGGCATCCGCGGCCGCCACCCGGTCCTCAAGCGCGCGCGCCTGCGCCGCGGCGGGGGCTCGCGCCGCGCGTCGATCCTCGCCCGCGCGATCGCCGCCGGCAACCGCATCGCCGGCAAGCCCTACAAGTACGGCGGCGGGCACGGCAGCTTCCGCGACAGCGGCTACGACTGCTCGGGCTCGGTCTCCTACGTGCTGCACGCGATCGGGCGCCTGGCGCGGCCCCTGGACTCGAGCGGGCTGATGTCCTACGGCGCGCCGGGCCGCGGCCGGCTCATCACGATCTACGCGAACCCCGGCCACACGTACATGGTCATCGGCGGGCGGCGGTTCGACACGACCGGGCGCGACGAGACGGGCTCGCGCTGGCAGTACCG
>JACRMD010000062.1 GCA_016215085.1 Solirubrobacterales bacterium
CGCCTCCGCGGCGCCGGCGCCGCGGGCGTGCTCGGCGACGAAGAGGTCGTTCAACAAGCCCAGCCGGGCGGCACTCAGCGTCGACCACGTCCAGAAGACGGTCGCGAAGCCCACCGCGCGGCCGCGCCAGTCGCGTGCGAGGACCTGCACGCCCTCGCGCCGCGGATCGGCGATCAGCGCGCGGCTGAGCGCGAGGAGGTCCTCGTCGGCGGGCGCCACCTCGTAGAAGTCGCAGTAGGCCCGCATGAGCGGGAGGAGGTCCTCGAGGTCCTCCTCCCGCACGCGCGCGACCGAGACCGCGGCGCTCACGTGGTCATGCCGGTGAACTGGCCGCCGGTGACGTTGAGCACCTGGCCGTGCACGTAGTTGCTCCACGGCGAGCACAGGAAGAACACGCCGCCGGCGGCCTCCTCGGGCGTGCCGGGGCGGCCGAGCGGGATCAGCATGGAGGCCATGCCGCGCAGCTGGTCGGGGATGCCGAGCTGGACCTTCTCGCCGCCGATCTCCATGACGTTGTCCTCCACCTTGGAGGCCGTCAGGCGCGTCTCGATGTAGCCGAAGGCGACCGCGTTGACGTTGATCTTGAACTGGCCCCACTCCTTGGCCAGCGTCTTGGTGAGGCCGACGACGGCGTTCTTGCCCGCCGAGTAGTTGGCCTGGCCGGCGTTGCCCATCGTCCCGGAGATCGAGGAGACGTTGACGATCTTGCGGAAGACCTCGCGGCCCTCCTCGCGCTCCTGCTTGGCCGGCTCGCGCAGGTGCGGGGCGGCGGCGCGGATGACCTTGAAGGGGACGGTGACGTGGATGTCGAGCATCTTCTGCCACCAGTCGTCGCTCATCTTGTGGATCGGCGCGTCGAGCGTGTAGCCGGCGTTGTTGACGATGATGTCGAGCTTCCCGAAGGAGTCGATCGCGGTCTGGACGAGCTGGTCGGGCGCGTCGCCCTTGGTCAGGTCGCCGCCGAAGACCGCGGTGTCGCCCTGGATCTCCGACGCGGTCTGCTGCGCGACGTCGGCGTCGAGGTCGTTGATGACCACCTTGGCGCCCTGCTCGGCCAGCAGCTCGGCGGTGGCGCGGCCGATGCCGCGGGCCGAGCCGGTGACGATGGCGACCTTGTCGTCGAGGACTCCCATGCTGCGCTCCTTCTCAGGTTCCGGAAAACGGCGGCGAAGACTAGTCGCGCACGCGCGCGAGCACCGGGACGCTCGCGAGGATCGCCAGGGCGCACACTCCCCACATCGCCTGGTAGCCCTGCGTGCCCGCGAACGGGCCGTCGAGCACGGTGATCGCCACGCCGGCCAGCAGCGGCCCGAGCGCGGTGCCGACGCCGCGGCTGAGGCTGTAGAGCCCGGTGCTCAGCCCGTGCTCCTCACGCGGCATCAGCGGGATGAGCAGCGCGTAGGGCAGCGTCATCACCACGCCGCCGCCGAACGCGATGAGCGGGGCGATCCCGGCGATGACGGCCTTGGACGTCACGAAGAGGGGGACGAGGAGGCCCGCGCCGTAGACCAGCAGCGAGACCTGCATGACGCGCCTGGCGCCGAAGCGGTCGGCAAGCTTGCCGCTGACCGGCGAGGCGATGGCGATGAACACGGCGGCCGCGGCGATGGCCGCGGCGCCGAGGCCGATGTCGATCCCGAGGCCCTTGGTGAGGTAGAGCACCATGAAGGTCTTCAGCGCGCCGAGCGCGAGCTCCCACAGCGCGTTGGCCACCAGGAACGCGCGGATGTCGCCGCGCCCGCGCAGCAGTTCGCGCAGCCGGCCGCGCAGGTCCTCGCCGCCGGAGGCCTGGCGCCGGCGGTTGCGGCCCTTGACGCGGTCCAGCAGGAGGCCGAACACGACGACCGACAGCGCGGCGACCGCCGCGCCGGCGACGAACGGCAGCCACTGCGCCGCCTTGAACAGGATGCCGCCGGCGCCGATCGCGGCCAGCGTGCCGATCCCGCGCCACAGCGCCTGGGTGCTCTGCGCGCGGCCGGCGACGTCCTCGTCGACGAGGTCGGGGTAGAGCGCCCGGTAGGGCTCGTAGCCGACGTAGTAGGCGAGGAAGAAGACCGTCACGCACAGCAGCGCGACCCACAAGCTCCCGCTGAAGCCCATCGCCGCCAGCGCGAGGACGAGCACCGGCGTGGCGCCGAGCACGAACACGCGCCGGTGCCGCGCCCGGTCCGACAGCGCGCCGACCGGCACGGCGAGCAGCAGCGCGACGATGCCCTCGGTGGCGATGAGCAGCCCGATCGTCGTGGCCGACGGCGCGAACGTGGCCGCGAGCACCGGCAGGTACGTCGTGGCGACGGTCGTGGCCAGGGCGAAGGCGAACGTCGGCAGGCCGAGGACGGCCAGCAGCCGCCACTCCGCCCGCCGCAGGGGCCGCTCGCTCGCCGTGGTCGCCACGGCGCGGCTCTACCCCGGCGATCGCTGTTCGACCCCGGACGTTGGCGCGGCGGCGGTCGCCGAGGCGGGATTGTGGAAAGTGGGAAGTGCCACTGTTCACTTTTGGCGCCCGATCGCGTACGGTCCCCGGCATGGCCACGACCGCAGAGAACGTGCTGAAGCCGGACTTCGGCGCCAAGCGCAAGCACTTCATCTTCACCGACGAGCACGAGCAGCTGCGGGAGTCCATCCGGGCCTTCGCGAAGAAGGAGCTCGCGCCCCACGCCGAGGAGTGGGAGCAGACGACGTTCCCGGACTCGGTGTTCCACCGGATGGGCGAGCTCGGGTTCCTGGGCCTGGACAAGCCCGAGCAGTACGGCGGCCAGGGCGGCGACTACTACTCGTCGCTGGTGCTCGCCGAGGAGATCGTCCACGCGCAGTCCGGCGGCCTGGCCATGGGCGTCGCGGTCCACACCGACATGGCGATGCCGCCGATCCTCGCGTTCGGCACCGAGGAGCAGAAGCAGGAGTGGGTCGTCCCCGCCATCAAGGGCGAGAAGATCCTGTGCCTCGGCATCACCGAGCCCGACGCGGGCTCCGACGTCTCGGGCGTCAAGACCCGCGCGGTCAAGGACGGCGACGAGTACGTCATCAACGGCTCGAAGACGTACATCACCAACGGCCATCGCGCCGACGTGATCGTCCTGGTGACGAAGACCGACCCGGACGCCGGCTACGACGGCTTCACGCTGTTCCTCGTGCCGATGGACGCGCCCGGCGTCATCCGCGAGAAGAAGCTCGAGAAGCTCGGCATGCACGCGTCCGACACCGCGCTGCTGGCCTTCCAGGACGTGCGCGTCCCCGACACCGCCGTGCTCGGCCAGGTCGGCAAGGGCTTCTACCACATCATGTGGGAGCTCCAGGGCGAGCGGCTGATCGGCGCGGCCGGCTGCGTCGCCGGCGCCCAGAACTGCATGGAGCGCACGCTGCAGTACGCCAAGGAGCGCACCGCCTTCGGCCGGCAGATCGGCAAGTTCCAGGTGATCCGCCACAAGTTCGCCGAGATGGCGACGAAGATCGAGACCG
>JACRMD010000063.1 GCA_016215085.1 Solirubrobacterales bacterium
GCGTCGTCGCCGCCGGGGCGGGGCGCATCCAGCGACGTCGCGCGCATGCCCTGCTGGGCCTGCAGCGCCTCGAGCACCTGCTCGTCGTCGAGCTCGAGCGCCTGGCCGATCTCGCGGACCGACGGGCTGCGGCCCAGGCGCGAGGTCAGCTCGGTGCGGATCTTGTCCACCTCCAGCGCGCGCTCCTGCAGCTCGCGCGGCGGGCGCACGGACCAGCAGCGGTCGCGGAAGTGCCGGCGCAGCTCGCCGACGATCGTCGGGACGGCGAAGCTCGAGAAGGCGATGCCGCGCGCGGGGTCGAAGCGGTCGATCGCCTTGAGCAGGCCGAGGCTGGCGACCTGCAGCAGGTCGTCGAAGGGCTCCTCGGCCTTGCGGTAACGCTTGGCGATCGAGCGCGCCAGCGGCAGGAAGCGCTCGACGAGCGCCTCGCGCAGCATGGGGTCGTGCGTCTCGGCGTAGGCGGCAAGCATCTGCGCATCCGAGCGCGGCGCGAGCGTGGCAGCCCGCGCCTCCCGCTCCTCGGTCTGGACCGTGGGGGTGGCCGTCATGACCCTCGACGTTCCCGAGCCCCCATGCCGGTAAACGGGGGGCTGGCCGCACTCCGGACCGGCGTCCGGATCGTGATGCCGCCCCACATCGCATGGCACCGGAAAGCCGTCCGACAGCGGCAACACGCCAACGTGGTCGGACCACCGACTCAAGCGATTGCTGAGCAGCGTCGATCATCTACCGGCAGTGTCGGGCGACGCAACGCATCGCAGCCCGGACGGCGGCGTTCGCGCCGCCGTGCTCTCCGACGTCCTCAGCCAGGTCGCCGCGGCGAGCCGGAACCCGATGGACATGCTCGACGTGGCCGCCCGGCTGCTCACCGAGCACCTCGGCGACGGGGCCAACATCCGCATCGTCTCCCCCGACGGCCGGGTCCTGCTGCCGGGCGCCGCCCGGCACCGCAAGCCCCATGCCGAGGAGCTCTCCCGCCGGCTGATCGCCGAGTCGCCGCAGGGCGTCGACGAGGGCGTCGGCGGCCAGGTCATCGCCACCGGCACGCCGTACCTCGCGCGGCACATGCCGCCGGACGGGCAGCCGGTCGCCGAGCGCTACCGGCAGTACATCGACGAGGTCGGCTACGGCTCGCTGATCGTCGTGCCGCTGCGCAGCCGCGGGCGGGTGCTCGGCGTGCTCACCGTCGCGCGCGACCGCGGCAGCGCGCCGTACGCCGACGAGGACCTCCGGTTCGCGGTCGAGGTGGGCGAGCGCGTCGGCCTGCTCTTCGACAACGCGCGCCTGGCCGAGCGCGACCGCATGCACGCGGCGATGCTGGCCCACGTCGACGCCGCGGTGGTGGCGACCGACCTCGACGAGCGGATCACCGTCTGGAACGAGGCGGCGCAGCGGTTGTTCGGCTGGGAGCCGCACGAGGCGCTGGGCCACAGCACCCGCGAGCTGCTGCTGGCCGCGCCCCTGCCCGACCACGACGCCGTCCGCGACCGCGTCGTCGACGAGGGCTCGGCCGGCGGCCGGCTGCGGCTGCGCACGCGCGAGGGGGCGACGTTCCTGGCCGACGTGCAGACCAGCACGGTGCGCGACGAGGCCGGCGAGCCCAGCGGCTTCGTCTCGGTCATCACCGACCTCACCGAGCGCCTGGCGCTCATCGACCAGCTCCAGGGCCGAGCGGCGCAGCAGTCCGCCGTGGCGGCGCTCGGCGAGCGCGCGCTGGAGAGCGAGGACCCCGGCGCGCTGCTCGACCACGCCGTCGAGGTGGTGCGCGACACGCTGGGCGTCGACCTCGCCGCGATGCTCGAGCTCGAGCCCGGCGGGCGCACGTTCATGATCCGGGCGGGCGTCGGCTTCGAGCCGGGGATCGTGCGCAGCGCGTCGGTCCCCGCCGGGTGGCACGACACGCAGGCCGGCTTCACCTTCACCTCGCGCGAGCCGGTCATCACCGACGACGCGATCACCGAACGGCGCTTCGCGCGGTCGGAGATCCTCGCCCGCCACGGGATCCGGTCCGGCGTCACCGTCGTCGTGCAGGGCCGCGGCGGCCCGCACGGCATCCTCGGCGCCTACAGCCGCGACGTCGCGGCCTTCTCGCCCGACGAGGTCACGTTCCTGCAGTCGGTGGCCAACGTGCTCGGCGACGCCCTGGACCGCTGGAGCGCGGAGATGGAGACGCTGCGCCGCAGCCTCCACGACGCGCTGACCGGGCTCCCCAACCGCTCGCTGGTCCTCGACCGCCTCGGCCACGCGCTCGAGCGCGCCGGACGCTCGGCGGGCGGGGTCGCGCTGCTCTTCCTCGACGTCGACCACTTCAAGCACGTCAACGACAGCTTCGGCCACGGCGCCGGCGACGAGCTGCTCATCCAGGTCGCCGATCGCCTGCGCCACGCGGTGCGCCCGGCCGACACCGTCGGGCGCTTCGGCGGCGACGAGTTCGTCGTGCTCTGCGAGGACGTCCTGGACGAGACGATGGCGATGGCCATCGCGGCGCGGCTGGCCGCGGTCTTCGCCCAGCCGTTCGCGCTCGGCGGCGACGAGCACCACGTGGGCGCGAGCATCGGCATCGTGCTGCGCCAGGGCGAGGAGGACGCGGAGGCGCTGCTGCGCGACGCCGACGCGGCCATGTACCGCGCCAAGGAGCGGGGCCGCGGGCGGGTCGAGCTCTTCGACGCCGGGATGCGCGACCGCGCCGAGGGCCGCGTGCGCGTCGAGACCGGGTTGCGGCGCGGCATCGACGCCGGCGAGCTCGAGGTCCACTACCAGCCGATCGCCGACCTCGGCAGCGGCTGCGTGGCGGCGGTCGAGGCGCTCGTGCGCTGGCGCCACCCCGAGCGCGGCCTGCTCGCGCCGAGCGAGTTCATCCCGGTGGCCGAGGACACCGGGCTCATCGTCCCGCTCGGCCGGCGCGTGCTCGAGGTGGCCTGCCTGCAGGCCGCGGCCTGGACGCAGGAGCGCGCGGGCCGCCCGACCGTGCCGGTCCACGTCAACCTCGCCCCGCGCCAGCTCCAGGACCAGGCGCTGGTCGAGACGGTCGCGGCGACGCTCGCCGCGACGGGCGCGCCGCCCGAGGCGCTCGTGCTCGAGGTGACCGAGAGCTCGCTGGTCGAGCGCGGCGGCATGCGCGAGCACACGCTCGAGCGCCTGCGCGACCTCGGGGTCGGCCTCGCGCTGGACGACTTCGGCACGGGCTGGTCGTCGCTGGCCTACCTCGCGCGGCTCCCGATCACCGGCCTGAAGGTCGACCGCTCGTTCGTCGCGGGGATGGAGCAGGGCCTGGCCCCCATCACCGACGCCATCGTCCGCATGGCGTTCGCGCTCGGCCTCGACGTCGTCGCCGAGGGCATCGAGACCGAGGAGCAGCTGCGGGCCGTGCGCCGGCTGGGCTGCGGGCTCGGCCAGGGCTTCCTGCTGGCGCGGCCGCTGCCGGCGGCCGAGGCCACGGAGCTCGTGGTGGCGGCCGAGCCGCCGTTCGTGCGCTAGTCCTCGCCCGCCGGGCGCTGCCGGCCGCGCTTGACGTCGGCGCGGCGCCGCTTGGACTCGGCCCGCCGGCGGCGCGACGCCTTGGTGGGCTTGGTGGCCGTGCGCGCCTTGGGGACGTGCAGCGCGCGCTCGACGCGTTCCTGCAGCCGTTGGAGCGCGAGCTCGCGGTTGCGCGCCTGGCTGCGCGCGTCCTGGGCGACGGCGCGGACGACCGGCCCGTAGCGGGCCGTCACACGGCGCTTCTGCTCGTCGGTGAGGACCGCCGACGCGGTGACGTCGAAGCTGGCCTCGATCCGCGAGGCGGTGACGTTGGCGTGCTGGCCGCCGGGTCCCGACGAGCGGCTGGCGCGGAAGACCACCTCCTCGGGCGGCACGCGCCGGGCACTCATCGCCGCACGTCCTCGCAGTCGCGCGCGACGCGGTCGGCCGCGTCGGCGAGCACGACGTCGCGGCCCGGGCCCCGCAGCGGACCTCGTCGGCCTCGCCGCGGACCACGTTGATGCGGTCGTAGCCCGAGCCGCCGGCCACCACGTCGGGCCCGAAGTTCCCGTAGAGGTCGTCGTTGCCGCCGCCGCCCGAGATGCGGTCTGCGCCGCGGTCGCCGGTGATGTGGTCGTCGCCGTCGTCGCCGAAGAGGCGGTCGTCGTTGGAGCGGCCGGCGATCGTGTCGTCGCCCGCCCCGCCGTGGACCTCGTCCTTGCCCCACTCGCCGTCGAGGTAGTCGTCGCCGCCCCCGCCGAAGATGCGGTCGTCGCCCTGCTTGCCGAAGACCGAGTCGGGGCCCGGCGTGCCGCGCAGGAGGTCGTCGCCCTCGGTGCCGCGGACGATCGAGGCGGGCTCCTCGCCGGTCGCCGTCTCGGCGGGCACCGGCGTGACCGTCTCGCAGTTGACGAGGCGGTCGCGCCCCGGGACCTCCTGCTCGACCAGGACGGTGTCGTTGCCGTCGCCGCAGTCGACCTCGTCGGCGCTGTCGTCGGCGGCGCGGATGACGTCATCGCCCGGGCCGCCGTCGAGCAGGTCGGGGCCGGGGCCGCCGACCACCGTGTCGGCGCCGTCGTCGCCGAAGACCTCGTCCTCGCCCGAGCCGCCGTCGACCACGTCGCCGCCCTGGCCGCCCTCGACGCTGTCGTCGCCCGCCCCGCCGAGGACGGTGTCCTTGCCGTTGTTGCCCTGCAGGAGGTCGCGGGCGGTGCCGCCGTCGACCGTGTCGTCGCCGTCGCCGCCGCTGATGTTCTCCGTGCCGCTCTCGCCGTAGAGCTGGTCGTCGCCGGCGTTGCCCTGCATGATCCGGTCCGAGCCGCGGCCGCCGTGGACGACGTCGTTGCCGGGCCCGCCGATCAGGCGCGCGTCGTTGCCGAAGACGCCGCCTTCGATGCGGTCGTCGCCCTCCTCGCCGAAGATGCGGTCGTCGCCCGCGCCGCCGTCGAGGCGGTCGTCGCCCGCGCCGCCGTGGATGCGGTCGTCGCCCGTGCCGCCGAGGCCCTCGTCGGCGCCGTCCTCGGCCGACACGCGGTCGTTGCCCGAGCCGGCGACGATGCGGTCGTCGCCCGGGCCGCCGCGCAGGTCGTCGTCGTAGGGGCCGCCGTCCAGCGCGTCCCGGCCGTCGCCGCCGAGCAGCCGGTCGTTGTCGCGGCCGCCGGCCAGGCGGTCGTCGCCCCCGAGGCCCTCGAGCAGGTCGCGCCCGCGCGTGCCGAGCAGGACGTCGGCGTTCTCGGTGCCGCGCAGCAGGGCCATGCCCGGCTGCACGACCACGCCCTGCGGCGTGACCCCCGGCAGCGGCACGGTGCCGAGGCGCCGGTGCGCGAGCGGGCTGGCGAGCGAGAGCGTCGCGGCGCCGCGGTCGGCGACGTAGACCCGGATGCCGTCGGGCGACCAGGCGGGCATGCCCGGGCCGCGGCCCGCGCGGAACCCGTGCACGGCGCCGGTGGGGACGTCGACGATCGCCGCGCGCGTGCCGCCCGCCCGGGCGCCGACGGCCAGGCGCGCGCCGTCGGGCGACGCGGCCACCCCGCCGCCGGCGCCCGCGCCGAGCTTGACGCCCTTGCCGGCCTTCTTCCCGCCCGGGGTGATGGTCCGCAGCCGGCCGCGGGCGCTCACCCACAGCCGGCCGCCCGCGAACGCGGCGCCGGTCGCGCCCGGCACCTTGACGCGCCGCAGCAGCCGGCCCGCGGTGAGCGAGACCACCGCGACCCGCCCGCCGGCCAGCGGGATCCCGGCGAGGGTGCCGTCGCGCGAGATCGCCAGCCCGAGGGCGCGCCCCTTGAGGCCGATGGCGCGGCGCGCGCGGCTGCCGCCCTCCAGCACGTGCAGCTCGCGCCCGGCGGCGGCGTAGACCGTGGCGCCGCCCGGCGAGACGCCGAGCGCCACCGGCGGCGCGGGGAGCGTCGCGGCGGCGCCGTCCTGCGCGGCGAAGCCGCCGGCGCCGGGCGGCGTGGGCACCGAGCCGTCCAGCGCGATCGTGACGACCTGCGCGCCGGCGGCGACGTACGCGCGGCGCCCGTCGGGCGAGGTCACGACGTCCGCGGTCGGGCCGCCGGTCGCGATCCGGCTCCACTCCTTGTTCGTGGCCGCGTCGAGCAGCACGAGGTCGGGCGTGCCGGTCGCGACCAGCGCGAAGCGCGCGCCCGCGGCGGCGGGCACGACGAGCAGCGCGGCGAGCGCGAGGGGCAGCGCCTTGCGGAGCACCCGCACAGGATGGCGGACGCGCGCCCGCGATCCCGCCACGGCCGTTGCACGAGCGTCGCCGCCCGCGCCCGCGCCCGCGAACGAGTGCAACGAAAGCCGGGATAGTTCCGGCTTTCGTTGCACTCACCGGCCGGCGGTCCGGCGGCGCGGGTAGATTGCCCGCGCGATGGACGGCCCGGTCGCCCTGCGCGCGCTCACAGACGGCGGCCAGAGCGCCGAGGAGGTCGCGTCCGCCGTCGTCGGCTTCCTCGGCACGGCGCACACGAGCCTCGACCTCGCGCTCTACGACGTCCGCCTCCCCGGCCCGGTCGGCGACGCCGTGGCGGGGGCGCTGAAGGCGGCCCACGGCCGCGGCGTGCAGGTGCGCATCGCCTACAACGTGGACGACGTCCGGCGCGTGCCCGTGCCCCCGCCGGCCTCGACGCAGCCCGAGATCCTGGCCGAGCTCGGCCTGCCGCTGCGCGGCGTCGGCGGCGAGCCCGACCTCATGCACCACAAGTACGTCGTGCGCGACGGCACCGCGGTGTGGACCGGGTCGATGAACTGGACGCTGGACTCGTGGACGCGCCAGGAGAACGTCGTCGCCGTCGTCGAGTCCGCGGCGGTCGCCGCCGCCTACCACCGCGACTTCGAGGAGCTGTGGCGCCACGGGCGCGTCGAGGGCACCGGCGAGTGGGACGTGCGCCCGGTCGAGCTCGACGGCGGCACCGTGCGGCCGTGGTTCTGCCCGGGCCGGGGCGAGGCGCTGGCCCACCGGATCGCCAAGGCAATCGGCCGCGCACGGCGGCGGGTGCGCATCGCCTCGCCCGTGCTGACCTCCGGCCCCGTGCTCGGCACGCTGGCGGAGGTGTGCGCCGAGGCGCGCGTGGACGTGACCGGCGTCGTGGACTGGACGCAGGTGCACGAGGTCTTCGGCCAGTGGGGCGCCAACCCGCGCTCGGCGTGGAAGGGCCCGCTGCTGGCGCGCGTGCTCGAGCAGGCGGCGTTCACCGGCAAGCGCTCGACGCCGTGGGCGCCGGGCGCGCTCCACGACTACATGCACGCGAAGGTGACCGTCGCCGACGACGTCGTGTTCGTCGGCTCCTACAACCTGTCGCGCAGCGGCGAGCTCAACGCCGAGAACGTGCTCGAGGTCCACCACGCGCCGACCGCCGACGCGATGGCGGCCTTCGTCGACGCGGTCCGCGCGCGCTACCCCGACGTGGTGCCGCCGCCGTCCTGACGGCGGTGGTCCTCCTGCAGCTCGCGGCCCCGGCAGACCGCCTCGACGACCTCGTCGGGGTCGTCGGTGATGCGCAGCAGGTCCGGGTCGTGGGCGGCGATCAGCGCGTCGCCGACCAGGCGCTCGCGCACCCACTCCACCATCCCGCTCCAGAACGCCGTCCCGACGAGGACGATCGGGAAGTCGCGGATCTTGTCGACCTGCTCGAGCACGAGCGCCTCGAACAGCTCGTCGAGCGTGCCGAAGCCGCCCGGGAGCGCGACGAACGCCGTCGCGTAGCGCACGAACATCAGCTTGCGCGTGAAGAAGTACTCGAAGGTGAGCTCGAGGTCCTGGTACGGGTTCGGCGCCTGCTCGTGGGGCAGCTCGATGTTCAGCCCGACCGAGACCGAGCCGGCGTCCCACGCGCCGCGGTTGGCGGCCTCCATCAGCCCCGGCCCGCCGCCGGTGATGACCGCGAAGCCCTCGCCGGCCACCCGGCGGGCGATCTCCCGCGCCCGCTCGTACTCCGGGTGGCCGTCGGGCACGCGCGCCGAGCCGAAGAAGCTCACCGCGGGCCCGAGGTCGCGCAGCGCGTCGAAGCCCATGCGCAGCTCGTCGGAGATCCGCGCGATGCGCTCCTCCTCGGTGCGCGTCGGCAGGACCGCCCTGCGCTTGGTGCCGAGCAGCTCCTCGTCGGGGGTCTGCGGCGCGTGTGGCTGGTGCGGGGGCACGGACGCGGGTTCTACCCGACGCCGCGCCCTCGGGGGCTACAGGCCCGGCGGATGGACGACCGTGTAGCCCGAGGTCGAGCGCGTGCTCGTGTGCCAGCGCGTGCCGTCCTCCTGGCGCCCGCTGGTGTCGAACCGCAGCCCCGCGACCACCATGTACATGTGGCCGCCGTGGGCGTAGATCGTCACCCAGCGCCCCGGGCCCTTCTCGCCCCAGGACATGAAGTCGCCGGACGCGAGCGGGGACTTCAGGAGGTCGGCGCCGTGCAGGGCGTAGGAGACCGAGCCCGAGCAGTCGTAGCCGGTGTCCTGCCACTTGCCGTGGCCGCCGCCGTAGCGGTACGGCTTCTTCGCGATCGCGTTGCCCGCGGCGATGATCTGCTTGACCTGGTCGGGCGCGGCCTCCGGCGCGATGGCCAGCCCGTCGGGGCCGACCTTGGCCTTCTCGCCCGGCGTCAGCGCGGCGGGCTGGGCCGGCTTGTCGGGGGCCAGGCCCTTGTCGCCGTCGACCAGCGAGCGCAGGAGGTCGATGTCGGCCGCGTCCATGACGCCGTTGGCGGCGCGCTGCTGGTCGCGCTCGAAGCGGCGGACGCTGCGCCACGTGCCCTTGCCGAACTCGCCGTCGATGCCGGTGCGGAAGCCCGCGCGGCGCAGGTAGTCCTGTAGGACCTTGACGTCATGGCCCTGCATCCCGCGGCGCAGCGGGATGCGGTCGCCGAGGTGGTGGTTGCGGGGCGAGCCGCGGCGGACGTCGAAGCCGCCGCTGGCGTTGACCTCGATCTCGCCGCTGGCGGCGCGGCGCAGGCGCGAGACGGTGCGCTTGTCGGCGACGCCGGTGACCTTGAGGTGGGCGGCCCGCTGGAAGCGCCGGACCGTGGCCGCGGTGGACGAGCCGTACTGGCCGTCGGCGCCCGTCTTGAAGCCCGCCTTGCGCAGGAGCTCCTGGAGCTCCTTCACGTCGGCGCCGGAGTGGCCGACCCGGAGGGTGCGGTCACCGAGCCGACTCGTCGCGGAGGCCTGCGTGTCGGCCTGGGCGGCGGCGGGGACGAACAGCACGGCACCGGCTGCGAGAACAGCCAGGAGCCCGAGCACGGACGAACGGAACGACAGCTTGTGCACCTGCGGGTAGCCCTCTCTTGTCGGACGCCTGCGGGGTTAGCTGTCGGGCTCGCGCCAAGAGAGTGGCGCTACGCCGCGCGATCGCGGCGATTCGCCCCGTGACCGGATGACTCCGGCCAGTGGGTCCCCCGCTCCCGGCCACTGGCGTGGACCGGGATTCGGCTTGGTCGGCGCGGAACTCTACAGAATCCCGCGTCCGGAACGACCGGTACCCCCCGGTCTCCTGCCTTACACGTGCAGCGAGGCGGTCAGGACGTGCTCGTGCGGGGCGTGCGCGCCGCCGCCGCGCGGGCCGAGACCGTCGATGGTCAGCGGGATCGCGCCCGCGAAGTGGCTCGCGTCGCTGGCCCCGCCGCGGTCGGCGGCGACGATCGGGCGGCCGGCGAGAGCGGCCGCGCGCCCCAGCAGCGGCGCGGTCGCGGCGCGGGAGTCCATGCCGGGCCAGACGCGAACCTGGCGCGCCCGGAGGGTCGCGCCCCCAACCTCGGCGGGCACCGCGTCCAGCACGCGATCGAACGCGTCGCTGCGGTCGGCGCGGACGTCGGCGATCAGCCGGCCCTCGGCGGGCACGACGTTGAACGCCTCGCCGCTGCGCACGACGGTCGGCACCGCGGTCAGGTGGTCCTCGCCGTGCGGGTCGTGGCAGGCGGCGATCGCCTGCGCGGCGGCGGCCAGGGCCAAGAGCGCGTTGATGCCGCGGTCGGGCGCCGAGCCGGAGTGCGCGTTGCGCCCCGTCGCCAGCACCTCGACGGTGCCCGCGGCCTTGCGCTTGACCACGACGGCGTCGCGGCCGTCCTCGTCGAGCTGCCCGGCCTCGAAGCACAGGCACGCGTCGAAGCCCGCGAACCGCTGCACGTGCGCGAACTCCCCCACGCGCCACTCCTCGTCGCAGACCAGCAGCAGCGCGACCTCCGCGAAGCGCTCGGGCACCTGGGCCAGCGCGCGCAGGACGCCGAGCGCCAGGACGTCGCCGCCCTTCATGTCGACCGCGCCCGAGCCGGCGAGCGTGTCGCCCTGGCGGCGCAGCGGCTGGTGGTCGGCGTGGGCGACGACCGTGTCGAGGTGGCCGAGCAGGAGGATCCTCCCCGCGCCCGTGCCGCGGACGCGCGCGAGCAGGTCGGGCGCGTGGTCGGGCGAAGAGCACGGCGGCCGCTCGATCGCCGCCTCGTCGGGCAGCAGCGCGGCGCAGACGGCGGCGGCCTCCTCCGCGCCGCGGACGTCGCCCGACGGCGACGAGACGCCGACCAGCGCCTCGAGCTCCCGTTCCGCGCGCGTCGCGATGCGGGCGGCCTGCTCGGCGATCCAGGGGTCCACGCGCGAAGCGTCGCACCTCGTCCGAAAGCACGCCTTGTCGCCGGCCGACGCACCGGAGTACGGTCGCCGCAGGCATGGCGCGCACGGTCCCGGTCGTCGCGCTCGTCGTCGCGGCGCTGCTCCTGCTCGCCGCGCCGGCCGGCGCCGCACAGGTCTACGCGACCGGGCTGGCCTGCGGGGCCGACGCGGAGGCGGGGACGCTGCAGCCGACCGCCGACGCCCACCGCGACACGGCGACCAGCGACGAGCGCGTCGCCGTCCAGCTCGCGCTCATGGACGGCGCCACCGTGCTCAAGACGCTCGGCACCGGGATGGTCCAGCCGGATGGGTCGGTGCCGGCGAACGGCACGGGCGTCGTCGCGTCGGGCATCACCCGCCAGTTCCGGCCGGCGAGCGCGAGGTTCGGCGACGGCAGCGACGCCGGCGGGACGGTCGAGCGCGGCAAGACCTACAAGGTGCGGGTCCGCGTCTTCGACTTCGACGACTCGGGCGTCGACTTCCAGTACTACGACTGCACGGTCCCGGCGGCGCCGCCGAAGGACGTGACGCTGACGGTCGAGCTGGCCGGCGCCGGCTCCGGCGGCGTGACCGCGATCGGCATCTCCTGCCCGCCGTCGTGCTCGGCGAAGGTGCCCGTGGGCACGAAGCTCACCCTGAGCGCCTCGCCCGGCGGCAAGAGCGCGTTCGCCGGCTGGGGCGCGCCCGAGTGCCCGGGCGCGTCGAGCACCTGCACGCTCGAGCTCACCACCGACCGCACCGTGCAGGCCCGCTTCGACCCCGCGGGCTGCGCGCCCCGCGACCTCAACAAGGAGGGCGAGACCGGGGCGCTCACCTCGGCGACGATCAAGGACGTGGTGCACCCGCGCGGCTTCCCGCTGTCGGTCCGCACCAAGATGGTGCTGACCAGGCTCAACGTCTGCGAGCTCGGCGCCAAGGGCCCGCCGTACCTCGACGGCCTGATCGACCCGCTCGGGCGCAAGGGCTGGGTCCTGCTGCCCGTCGACACCGGCGACACGTTCGAGTACAACGTGCTCGCCGGCGCGTGGACGGGGCTGCCGCCACAGGACTACGAGGTCGACCCCTCCTTCGGCGTGACGCTGAAGCCGATCGACCTCAACGGGCTGGACCTCGAGACCGGGGTGTTCACCTACGACATGGCCACCATCTCGGTGCCGTCGTACACCGTCCCCCTGGTGGACACCGCGGCGGCGAGTCTGACCGCCACGACCGACCGGATCGTCGACGTCAAGCTCGAGCTCGAGCCCCCGCGCTTCGCGCCGCTGCTGGACCCGTACCTGAAGACGATCGGCGACGAGGCGGTCGACCTCGTCGCCCTGCAGCTCGCCGACGCGCTGCGCAACGGGATGCTCCTCGGCCTCGGGCCGCGCTGGGAGTCGTTCCCGGGCTTCGTCACGCCGGTCACGTGGCGGCCGCTGCTGGAGGACGCGCTCGCGATGATCGAGGGCGGCCGGTGCGCGGCGTGCACCTTCGAGCGGCTCCGGCTGATCGCGGCGCCGCTGGCCCGGGCGCTGGTGCTCACCGCGCTCACATACCTGATGCTCAAGGTGACGGTCGCGATGATCTGCCCGGCGTCGCTCGCCTTCTTCCCGCTGCACCGCGACGCGTCCGCCGCCCAGGCGCAGCAGCCGGCCGCCGCGGCGCTCAAGGCGCGGCGCCTCGCGCGCCTCGGCCGCCGGGGCTGGACGCGCGGCCGTCTGCCGTCCAAGCGGGCCTACACCGCGCTGTCGGCCACCGAGCTCGGGATCCCCGGGGCCCGGATCCGCGGCGCGTCGCTGCTGGTCTCGCCCGCCAAGCTCACCCCGGGCCGGACGGTGAAGGTCGCCGTCGTGGGGCTGCCCAAGGGCCGGCACGAGGTGCCGCTGACGCTGGCCGGCCCCGGCGGCGTCCGGCACCGCGCGCTGCTGCCGGCCGACAAGGGCGCGGCCGGCGCCACGGTGACGCTCCCGCGCAGGCTCGCGAAGGGCACGTGGACGCTGGTCGCCACTGACGGCACCGCGCTCGACGTGCAGGGCACCGCCGTCACGGGCCGCGCCGAGATGCGCGCGGCGACCTTCCGCGTGCGCTAGCGGCGCCGCTTGACCGTCAGCCGCGCGCTCACCGCGGTCGTGCGGCGCCCGGCGTCGTCGAGCGGCTGCACCAGCACCGCGTAGCGGCCGGGCGCGAGCC
>JACRMD010000263.1 GCA_016215085.1 Solirubrobacterales bacterium
GAGCGGGCCCGCGTGCTGCGCGAGCAGGCGTCGGCGGCCGCGCCGCGGATCCAGCTGGCGATCGCGCTGCTGCTCGTCCCCGCCGTGATGCTGCTGGTCGCCGCCGGGCTCGTACACGGGCTGGCGTAGCCCGCGGCGTGGTCAGGCCCCGAGCGCGCGGACCATCGTCCAGGCCCCGGCGCGCTCCCCGACCTTCGCGAAGCCGAGGCGCTCGTAGAGGCTGCGGGCGGCGTTGTCGGGCTCGACGCTGAGGCTCATCCCGGCCAGGCCCTGCTCGCAGGCCTCGGCGATCAGCCGCGTGAGCAGGCCGGTCGCCACGCCGAGCCGGCGGGCGCCGGGGTCGACCGCGAGCGAGAGCTCGGGGACGTCGTCGCGCACGAAGCCGTAAGTCGCGTCGGCCGCGGCGAAGCGCCGGTACCAGGCCGCACCCACCGGCGCCGCGCCGCGGAAGGCGACGACGCCGCGGTCGCCGTCACGTGCGCCGAAGCCGCGGACGTACGCGGCGGTCTGCGCGGTGAGCGGCGGGCGCGAGCCGTCGCGCCAGCCCATCGCCAGGCGCAGCATCTCGGTGAGGAACGGCTCGTCGTCCGGGCCGGCCAGGCGGAACTCGACGGTCATGGGCGGGCACGCAGTCTCACCGACCGGGCCCGGCCGTGCGACGGCCGCGGCGTCGCACGGCCCGGCCGCCGCCCGGGGTGGCGCGGCGACGGACCGGGGCGTCGCGCGGCGACGCGGTGGGTAGCGTGCGCGCCATGCCCGCCGAGACCGCGCGCCTGGACCCGGCCGTCTTCAACCTGCCCGTCGGGCGGCTGCGCGGCGGCTACTACTCCGACGCGTACTTCGTCTCCACCAAGCGGCTGCTGGAGGAGGAGGACCGCCATCCGCAGGTGCTGATGCAGGTCTTCCAGAAGCAGGAGTCGATCCTCGGCGGCATCGACGAGGCGATCGCGATCCTCAAGGTCGGCGCCGGCCGCGTCGGCGACGACGGGCTGTGGGTCCCCGGCTGGGACCACCTCGAGGTCCACGCGCTGCACGAGGGCGACGAGATCGGCCCGTACGAGGCGGTCATGACCATCGCCGGCGACTACTCGCTCTTCGCCCACCTCGAGACGGTCTACCTCGGCTCGCTCGCGCGCCGCTCGCTGGTGATGCGCAACGTCCACGCGGTCGTCGAGGCCGCGCGCGGCAAGCAGATCCTGTTCTTCCCCGCGCGCCACGACCACTGGCTCGTGCAGACCGGCGACGGCTGGGCGGCGCACGTCGCGGGCGCGATCGGCGTGTCGACCGACGCGCAGGCCTCGTGGTGGGGCGGTCGCGGGATCGGCACGGTGCCGCACGCGCTGATCGCGGCCTACGGCGGCGACACGGTGGAGGCGGCGCGCGCCTTCGCCCGCCGGTACGCGCACGAGATGAACGTGACGGTGCTCGTCGACTTCGACAACACCTCGGCCAGGACCGCGGTCGAGGTCGCCGACGCGCTCGGCGAGGACCTGTGGGGCGTGCGGCTGGACACCTCCGAGCGCCTGGTCGACGAGACGCTCAGCGACCTCGGGCCCGACGCGCCGCGCGGCGTCAACGTCGAGCTCGCCCGCCGCGTCCGGGCCGCGCTGGACGACGCCGGGCACGGCCACGTGCGCATCGTCGTCTCCGGCGGCTTCGACGCCGAGAAGATCACGACCTTCGAGGAGGCCGGCGCGCCCGTCGACGCCTACGGCGTGGGCTCGTCGCTGCTGCGCGGCCAGAACGACTTCACGGCCGACATCGTCCGCGTGGACGGGCGGCCGCTCGCGAAGGTCGGCCGCGAGGAGTGGCCGAGCGCGCGCCTGCAGCGCGTGACCTGACGCGCGAGCGCCGCCGGGATGGCGGCGCGGAGGGGTGGCGGCGCGCGCCGGAGCGCGCGCCGCCGTGCCCGCTACTTGACCTTCACGCCCGCCTTGAAGCGGACCGTGTCGCCGTCGCGCTTGGTGCCGACGCCCATCGGGCCGAACGCGTCGAGCGTCGGCTTGGCCTTCTGGAAGTCCGCGTCGTTGCCGGCGAAGCCCTCGACCAGCTTCACGACCTGCGGGAGGTCCAGGAAGAACACCGGGTCGACGTCGCCGCCGAGGGCGTCCGCGGCGTCCTTGAACGGCTGCGAGTCGCCCAGGCGGTCGGAGCCCGACAGCGCGTCGCCGACCACGCCGGAGCCGTAGGCCACGACGAACTGGTCGCCCTTGGTGCCGATGACGATGCTCGACGGGGCCTGCGGGATCTGGATCTCGACGCCCTCGTCGACCGCACCGCCGGAGGCCGGCTTGACCGACTGGCCGGCGCCGCGCAGCAGCCGCCGGATGACGCCGACCGCGCGCTTGGAGGCCGCCGCGTCCTTGGACTGCACGACCAGCGCGCCGCCGAGGTCCGCCATCGTGGTGCCGCGGACGAAGAGCGTCGCGTCGCCCATCCAGGACAGGAAGTCCTTCTCGAGGTCGACGCCGGTCTGCTGCTGGAGCTGCTGCAGCAGGGTGTCGGGGTCGACGCCGCCCAGGCCGCCGGCGGAGGCCAGCTGGCCGATCGCCGACTTGACCGTGCCGCCGACGTCGCCGATGCCGAGCGCCAGCCACGAGCCGGCCGGCGCCGCCTTGGCCGCCTTGGCCGCGTCGCCCTTCGGCTCGCCGCCCTTGGCGCCGATCGCCACGGCGTCGATGCGCAGCGCGTCGTCCTCGACGTCCAGCGACGCCCCGACGGACTTGACGCCCGAGCCCAGCAGCGCGTCGCGGACCGCGGCCAGCTGCGCGGCCTGCGCCTCGCCGGAGGACGCGGCCAGGTCGATCGCGCGCTTGGGGTCGACGAAGATGAAGCCCAGGCCGTCGTCGCCCGCGGTGTCGCGCGCGTCGGTGAAGTCCTTGCGCTCGGACAGCGCGTCGCCCTCGGTGGCGTCGACCGCGGCGCGGAACGCGCGCTCGGTGCCCACGACCACCGCGTCGCCGACGACGCCGACCGCGGTGTCGTCCTTGCGGTCGAGGCGGTAGTCGACGTCCTTGTACCGCTGCTCGACGGTGTCCTTCTCCTTGTCGACGAGCTGCTGGGCCTTGTCGTTGTCCTTGGACGCGACGGCGATCATGAAGTCGAGCTCCATGCCGCTGCGCTTGATGCCGGTGACGGCGACGCCGGCCTTGTCGCCGAGCCAGGGCTCGATGTCGTCCTTGTAGTTGACGTCGTCGTCCTTGAAGGACTCGTCGAGCTTCTTGATGATCTCGGCGCCCGGGTCCTCGGTGCGCA
This sequence comes from Solirubrobacterales bacterium, assembly GCA_016215085.1. Taxonomy (GTDB): domain Bacteria; phylum Actinomycetota; class Thermoleophilia; order Solirubrobacterales; family Solirubrobacteraceae; genus Baekduia. Next base: position 3,256 of record JACRMD010000263.1, read on the forward strand.
GGACCTTCTTGGCGACGGACTCGACGGCGTCCTTGAGGTCGCCGTCCGGGCTGACGACGGCCTCGCCGTAGAACGCGGCGGAGGCGGGGACGAGGTCGGCGGGATCGGTGTCGGCGCTGCCGCCGCCGCCCGAGTCGCCGCAGCCGGCGATCGGGAGCGCGACGGCGGCCGTGATGGCCAGCAGCGCCAGGGGAGAGCGAGGGGAGAAGCGGGGCATGGCGCGGAATCGTACGGCCCGCACCGGCCTCCGGGGCACACCTTGGACGAACTCGGGCCCCGGACGCGATGCAGGATCGGTTGCAGGAGCGGTCGCCGTCTGGGTGGGCCTCCCACCTCCTCCCACCCCGTGAACACCGCTCTAGCAAGCGGCGTTCAGGACCGAACGCCTCGAACGAGTGTCCAGCTGTGGGCGAAAGTGGGGCGTTGGTGTTGCATGGTGGGAGAGAGTGGGGTAGACATGCAGCTGCGGACCCGGGTGGAGAGGCTCCTCCCACCTCTCCACCCGGGCCCCATCCCCTCGCGATGCATGGGCTCGCATGGACAACCCCTTCGACGGCCAGGCCGACTACACCCTCGACGCCAAGAACCGCCTCACGGTTCCTGCGCGCTACCGGGGTTCGCTGGAAGGCGGCCTGGTCCTCGCCAAGGACATCGAGCCGTGCGCGGCGATCTGGCCGGCCGCCGGTTTCGACGACTTCCGCAGCCGCGCCCTGGAGGGCATGAACCCCATGGGCCAGCGCGCACGGACGATCAACGCGTACTTCTCGGCCAACGCCCTGCGCGGCTCGCTCGACTCCGCCGGCCGCGTCGCCATGCCGCCCTGGCTCCTGCAGCACGGCGCGCTCGGCAAGGACGTGACGGTCGTCGGCGTCGGCGACCACCTGCAGATCTGGGACCGCGCCAAGTGGACCGAGCACAACGAGCGCCTGGCCCAGGACATCTTCAGCCTCTCCGCCGCCCTCGACGACATCCCCGCCTCCCAGTGATCACCATCCCGTACGACATGACCGCCACCCACGTCCCGGTCCTCGCCGGCGAGCTCATCGAGGCACTGGACCCGCAGCCGGGGGAGGTCGCCGTCGACTGCTCGTTCGGCGCCGGCGGCCACGCCCGCCTGGTCGCCGAGCGCCTCGGCCCGACGGGCACGCTGATCGCCATCGACCGCGACCCGACCGCGGAGGCCCACTTCGACGCGCTGGCCGCCGAGGTCCCGTGCCGGACCCGCTTCCTGCGCGCGTCCTTCGCCGACGGGCTCGCCGAGCTGCGCGACGAGGGGGTCAAGGCCGACCTGGTGTACCTGGACCTCGGCATCTCCTCGATGCAGGTCGACACCTGGGAGCGCGGGTTCTCCTACAGCTACGACGCGCCGCTGGACATGCGGATGGACCCCGACCAGGACCTCGACGCGCGCGAGCTGGTCGCGACCTACGACGAGCGCCGCCTCGCCAAGCTCCTGCGCGACTACGGCGACGAGCGCTACGCCGGCCAGATCGCCCGCGCGATCGTGCGCGAGCGCGACCGCGAGCCGATCGAGACGACCAGCCGCCTGGTCGAGGTCATCAGCAACGCCATCCCCGCCCGCGCACGCTTCGCCGGCGGCCATCCGGCCAAGCGCACGTTCCAGGCGATCCGCATCGCGGTCAACGACGAGCTGCACCAGGTCGACCTCGCGCTGCCCCTCGCGTGGGAGATCCTCCGGGAAAACGGCCGATTTGCAGGGATCTCCTTCCACAGCGGCGAAGACCGGCGCGTGAAGCGCTTCCTCGCTGCCGCCGCGCAGGGGTGCATCTGCCCACCGGACCTCCCGGTGTGCGCCTGCGGGCGGACCCCGGAGGCCGAGCTGCTCAACCGCCGCGCGATCGCCCCGACCCCGGGCGAGGTCGCCGCGAACCCGCGTGCCGCCTCGGCGCGCCTGCGCGCCGCCCGCAAGCTGCGGGAGGCCGCATGAGCGCCCGCACCCAGACGCTGCGGCGTCCGGTCGCGCCACGTGCGCCGCGCCGGGTCTCCGGCCCTGCCCGCACCGTCGGATCGACCGGGCGCGGCCACGCCCGCGGCGCCGACGACGCGCTCGTCCTGCGCGTCCTGCGCCGCACCCGCGCGGTCGCCGACTCCCGCTTCCTGGACCGCCTCGTTCGCGGCCGCCTGTGGATCCCGGTCGTCGCGGTCATGTTGATGGGGCTGGTCTTCCTGCAGGTGTCGATGCTGAAGATGAACGCCGGCATCGGCCGCGCCGTCCAGAGCTCCGAGACGCTCGAGCGCCAGAACAGCATGCTCCAGGCCGAGGTCTCGCGGATGGAGTCCGAGGACCGCATCGAGCAGGTCGCCCACCAGCTCGGCATGGTCGTCCCGGTCGCCGGCGGCTTCCACTACGTCGACGCCGGCCACGGCAAGGCCGACGCGGCCCGCGCGCTCGCCGGGATGCAGGCGCCCAGCGACGCGGCGCTGGCCCGCGTCCAGGGCGGCGACGACGCGCTCGCGCAGGCCACGACGCAGGCGCCGGTCCAGCAGCAGGCCGCCGCGGCGGCCCAGCAGCCCTCCGCGATCCAGACCGTCACGCCCGACGGCCAGCCCGGCGCCGGGGTCGGCCCGAGCCAGCCCGCTGCGCAGCAGGCGCAGCAGCAGCAGCAGGCCGCGCCGGTCGCGCAGGCCCAGCCCCAGCCCCAGCCCCAGCAGCAGACCACCGCAGCACCGGCCGCCGCCGCGGCGGCCGGCGGCACCGCCGCGCCAACCGGGGGACAGGGCTAGGTGGCGCTGGTCGAGCGCCGCATCGGCCTCCTCTTCGCCGTCTTCCTGGCGCTCCTCGCGCTCGCCGCACTCCGCTCGCTGCAGCTCGGCACGCTGAAGGCCGACGGGCTCGCCAGCGCCGCCGTCAGCCAGCAGGTCACGAAGGTCACGGTCCCCGCGCGCCGCGGCACCATCGTCGATCGCAAGGGCGTCCAGCTCGCCGTCTCCCAGCCGGCCGACGACGTCTCCGCCACGCCGTACCTCGTCAAGGACCCCGCGAAGGCGGCGCGGCAGCTCGCCGCGGTCCTCGAGGTCGACGAGGCCGGCCTGCTCAAGCAGCTCACGCGCAAGGACACCGGGTTCGTCTACCTGGCCCGCCGCGTGCCGGGCGCCAAGGCCGACGCGGTGCGCAAGCTGGGCATCGCGGGCGTCGACCTCACCCCGGGCCAGAAGCGCGAGTACCCGCGCGACTACCTCGCCAGCCAGGTCCTCGGCGCCGTCGGCGGCGAGGACAAGGGCCTGTTCGGCCTCGAGTGGTCGCTGGAGGCCGAGCTGCACGGCCGCGACGGCGAGCGCCGCATCGTCCGCGACGGCGTCGGCGACGACGTCCAGGTGCGCGACATCACCCGCTCCCAGCCCGGCGCCCGCGTCCAGCTCACCCTCGACGCCGCCATCCAGGGCAAGGTCGAGGAGGTGCTCAAGGGCATCGGCGAGACCTACCAGCCCAAGGGCTCGACCGCCGTGGTCATGGACCCGCGCACCGGCGAGGTCCTGGCGATGGCCAACTGGCCGCAGATCAACGCCAACGACCCCGCGGCCGCCCCCGGCTACGCCAACCAGAACCGCGCGGTCGGCTACACCTACGAGCCCGGCTCGACGTTCAAGGCCTTCACCGTGGCCGGCGCGCTGGAGGACGGCAAGGTCACGCCCGACACGTCGTTCAACCTGCCGCCCCAGATCCAGGTCGCCGACCGCACGATCACCAACTCGCACCCGCGCGGGTGGGCGACGATGACGACGGCCGAGATCCTGGCCGAGTCCGACAACGTCGGCGCGATCACCATCGGCCAGCGGCTGGGCGACGCGCGCTTCGACCACTGGGTCCGCCGCTTCGGCTTCGGCTCCAAGACCGGCGTCGACCTGCCGGGCGAGGAGCGCGGCATCGTCCTGCCGCTGGCGAAGTACTCGGGCTCCTCGATGGGCAACCTGCCGATCGGCCAGGGCGAGTCGGTCACGCCGATGCAGATCGCCTCCGCCTACAGCGCGATCGCCAACGGCGGCGTGCTGCGCACCCCGCGGATCATCAGGCGCATCGGCGACGAGGTGCCGCCGCTGCCGACCGGCAAGCGCATCATCTCCGAGGGGACCGCCGCCGCCGTGCGCGGCATGCTCAAGGGCGTGCTGGCGCCGGGCGGGACCGCGCCCGAGGCCCACATCGAGGGCTACGACCTCGCCGGCAAGACCGGCACCGCCAACAAGGTCGACGAGCGCACCGGCGAGTACTCCAAGGCCAACTACGTGGCGTCGTTCGTCGGCTTCGCGCCCGCCCAGCACCCGCGGCTGCTCATCTCGATCATGGTCGACGAGCCCAAGGGCGCGATCTACGGCGGCACCGTCGCGGCGCCGGCCTTCCAGAAGATCGCCGGCTTCGCCCTCCCGTACCTCGGGATCGAGCCGAAGTAGCCTTCCGGCGATGCTCCTCGGCGAGCTCTTCGAGGATCCGTCGCTCCCCCCGGTCGAGGTGTCGTCGCTGGCCTTCAGCGACGCCGCGGTGGAGCCCGGGGCTCTCTTCTTCTGCGTGGTCGGCAGCCGCGACGGCCACGCGTTCGCCCCTGCCGCCGTGGCCAAGGGCGCGGCCGCGCTCGTCGTGGAGCGCGAGCTCGACCTGTCCGTGCCGCAGGTGGTGGTCCAGAGCAGCCGCGCCGCGATGGCGCCCGTCGCCGCGCGCTTCTTCGGCGACCCGACCGCGACGCTGCGCGTGGCCGGCATCACCGGGACCAACGGCAAGACGACCAGCGCCTTCCTGCTGCGCTCGGTGCTCGAGGCGGCCGGGATCCGCACGGGCCTGCTCGGCACCGTGGCCTCCGTGATCGCCGGGGTCGAGGAGCCGGCGATCCGCACCACGCCCGAGGCCATCGACCTGCAGCGCACCTTCCGGCGGATGCTCGACGGCGGCGACGCGGCGTGCGCGATGGAGGTCTCCAGCCACGCGCTGAAGCTCCACCGCGCCGACGCGATCCACTGGGCCGTCGCCGTGTTCACCAACCTCACGCAGGACCACCTGGACTTCCACACCGACATGGAGGACTACTTCCAGGCCAAGCGGCTGCTGTTCGCCCGCGCCGACGCCCAGGGCACGCCGTTGGTGGCCAACGCCGACGACCCGTGGGGCGCGCGGCTCGCGCGCGAGTTCCCCCGCACGGTGACGTTCGGCATCGAGGCGGCGGGCGCCTCGCTGCGCGCGACCGACCTGCGGCCCGCGGCCGCGCACACCGACTTCCGGCTCGGCGGCCTCGAGCTGCGCGCCCCGCTGCCCGGCCGCTTCAACGTCCTCAACGTGCTCGGCGTCGTCGCCGCCGCGCGGGCGCTCGGCGTCACCGACGAGGCCATCGCCGCCGCCCTGCCCGAGGCCGCGCGGGTGCCGGGGCGCTTCGAGCCGGTCGAGGAGGGGCAGGAGTTCGCGGTGGTGGTCGACTACTCCCACACGCCCGACTCGCTGGAGAACGTGCTGCGCGCCGCGCGCGAGCTGGCCGCCGGCCGCGTGCTCGTGGTCTTCGGCGCCGGGGGCGACCGCGACCGCGAGAAGCGCCCGCTGATGGGCCGGGCGGCGGCCGAGCTGGCCGACGTCGCCGTCATCACCTCCGACAACCCGCGCAACGAGGACCCGGCGGCGATCCTCGCCGAGATCGCGGAGGGCGCGGGCGGGCCGGCCGAGGTGACACGGGTGCTCGACCGCCGCGAGGCGATCGCCCACGCGATCGGCCAGGCGCGCGCCGGCGACGTCGTCGTCATCGCCGGCAAGGGGCACGAGACCTACCAGGAGCTCGCCGGCGGCGAGCGCGTCCCGTTCGACGACCGCGAGGTGGCGCGGGAGGCGCTGCGTGCGCGACTGGTCGCCTGAGCAGGTCGCGCGGGCCGCCGGCGCACGGCTGACCGGCGAGGACGGCACGAGCGGCCCCATCCGCGCGGTCATCGACTCCCGCCATGCCGGCCCCGGCGACCTCTTCGTGGGCCTGCCCGGCGAGCAGGTCGACGGCGGCCGCTTCGCGACGCAGGCGCTCGAGCAGGGTGCGTGGGGCGCGCTGGTCGGCGAGGGCCACGAGGGCCCCGGCCGCCGGCTGCTCGCGGCCGACCCGCTCGCGGCCCTGCAGCGGCTCGCGACCGCGTGGCGGCGCGCGCTGGGCGCGCAGGTCGTCGGGATCACCGGCTCGACCGGCAAGACCTCCACGAAGGACCTCGTCGCCGCGATGGTCGAGCAGCAGCGGCGCGTCATCGCCACGCCGGCGAACCTCAACACGGAGATCGGGCTGCCGCTCACCGTCCTCGGCGCGCCCTCGGGCACCGAGGTGCTCGTGCTGGAGATGGCGATGCGCGGGCGGGGGCAGATCGCGGAGCTCGCGCGGATCGCCGAGCCCGACGTGGGGATCATCGTCAACGTCGGGCCGGTCCACCTCGAGCTCCTGGGCACGGTCGAGGCGATCGCCGCGACGAAGGCCGAGCTGCTGGCGGGCCTGCCCGAAGGCGGCACGGCGATCGTCCCCGCGGGCGAGCCGCTGCTCGCACCGCACCTGCGCGCGGATGTGAGAACGGTCACGTTCGGCCCGGGCGGCGACGTGGCCGAGCTGCCACATGGGTTGGAGATCCCGTTCGACAGCGCGCACATGCAGCGCAACGCGCTCGCGGCGCTGGCGGCGGCACGGGCGGTCGGGGTCGAGCCGCAGGGCCGCGTGGAGGTCGCGCTGAGCGAGCTGCGGGGCCAGAAGCTGGCGCTCCCCGGCGACGTCGTCGTCATCAACGACTGCTACAACGCCAACCCGATGTCGATGCGCGCCGCCCTCGACGACCTCGCCGTGTCCGCGACCGGGCGCCGCGTCGCCGTGCTCGGGGACATGCTCGAGCTCGGGCCCGACGAGCGCCGCTTCCACGAGGAGGTCGGCGCCCACGCCCGCGCCTGCGGGGTCGACCTGCTCGTCACCGTCGGCCCGCTGGCCGCCGCGATCGACGGCGCGTTCGGCGGCGAGGCCCACCACGTGGCCACCGCCGGCGAGGCCGCGCCGGTCCTGCGGGAGCTGCTGCGCCCGGGCGACACCGTGCTGGTCAAGGGCTCGCGCGGCGTCGGCCTGGAAGTGGTCGCGGAGCAGCTGGCCGGCTGATGGGCGAGGTGCTCATCGCGGGGATGGCCTCGCTGCTCATCTGCATCTTCCTGAGCCCGACGTTCATCGCGTGGCTGCGCGTGCGCTCCTTCGGCCAGCACATCCGCGAGGAGGGCCCCGAGGGCCACCACGAGAAGGCGGGCACGCCGACCATGGGCGGCGTGATCATCTTCACCGCGGTCTCGATCCCGTTCCTGCTGCTCTCGGACTACGACTGGCGCTCGGTCGGGGTCTACGGCGCGGCGATGCTCAGCGCGCTGATGGGCTTCGCCGACGACTGGACGAAGATCGCCAAGCGCCGCTCGCTGGGCATCAGCGGCAAGACGAAACTCGTCGGGCAGATCGTCATCGCGCTGGGCCTCTGGTACGTGGCCACCGAGAAGGCCGGCCTGAGCGACACGCTGCGGCTGCGCACGCTGGACGCGACGATCGACCTCGGCGTCCTGTACCCGCTGTTCATCTACCTGGTCGTGGCCGGCACGACCAACGCGGTGAACCTGACCGACGGCCTGGACGGGCTCGCCGCGGGGTGCGCGGCGATCGTCCTGCTGGCCTACATCGGCATCACGTTCATCTCGTCGGGCCAGGACGACCTGTCGCTGCTGGCCGCGTGCCTGGTGGGCGCGTGCGTCGGCTTCCTGTGGTTCAACGCGTTCCCGGCCACGATCTTCATGGGCGACACGGGATCGCTGGGGTTGGGGGGCGCGATCGCCGGCCTGGCGGTGATGACGAAGACCGAGGAGCTGCTGATCCTGCTCGGCGGGATCTTCGTCGTGGAGGCGCTCAGCGTCCTGATCCAGGTCTTCAGCTTCCAGACCTTCCGCAAGCGCGTGTTCCTGATGGCCCCGATCCACCACCATTTCGAGATCCTCGGGTGGTCGGAGACGAAGATCATCCTGCGCTTCTGGATCCTCGCCGCGGTCTGCGCCGCGAGCGGGTTCACCCTGTACCAGGCGTCGATCTCCTGACCTTGTCGTCCACGCGCGTGCGTCGCGCGCGGGCCGAGCCGTCGTCGGGGTCGATCTCGACCTGGTCGACCGCCATCGGCAGCGGCGTGGGCTTCGTGCGGTAGGTCAGGATCGCCAGGCCGAGGTCGCCGCCCTGCGGGCCGTCGGCGAGGTTGCCGGTGCCGCCGGCGCCGATCGACCCGCCGCCGACGACCAGCGCGCCCGGCGCGGCGTCCACCAGCGGCTTGTGGGTGTGGCCGGTGAGGAAGGTGATCGGGCGGCGCGGCGGATCGGCGCGCAGGCCGGTGAGCACGGGGGACACGATCGCCGGGTCGTGGACGACGACCGCGTCGACCTTGCCCAGCAGCGGCGCCAGCCAGCGGCGGAACTCCTCCTGGGCGGCGATCGTCAGGCCGGTGCGGAAGCGGTCCTCGTAGTCCTGGCCGGCCAGGCGCAGCGACGGGTCGGTGAAGCCGGCCAGGCGCAGGCCGCCGACGCGGACGACCACGTCGCCGTGGGACCCGTCGGGGCGCAGGCGGCCCTTCTGGGTCAGCACGATCGCGCCGTCGCGCGCCAGCCGGCGCAGCGAGGTGTCGGAGTCGTGGTTGCCGCCGACGACGACCACGGGCCGCCCGGCGTGGGCGACGCGGCGCACGAGCGCCGTCTCCAGCGGGGTGCCCTGGTCGGAGAGGTCGCCCGCGAAGACCAGCGGCAGCCCACGCGCGGCGCGCTCCAGCGCCGGGAGCGCGAGGACGTTGTTGTGGAGGTCGCTGGCCTGCACGAGCCGCGGGCGGCCGGCCAGCGCCGGGCGGTCGCCGGGCTGCACGACGATCCGCGCCAGGCCCACGAGCTGGCCGTTGAGCTCCTGGTCCAGCGCCGAGCGCGAGCGGCGCAGCGACTGCAGCGCGTCGAGCGCGTGGGGGATGTCGCTGCCGCGCGCGTAGTACTCCGGGTCGGCGATGCGCCCGCGGGGCGGCAGCAGCAGCGCGACGGCCGTGACGAAGGCCACCGGGACGAGCACCGCGGCGGCCACGCCCGGCGGCGCCGGCGCCCGCAGGGCCAGCAGGACGAGGCCGCCGAGGAGGATCCCGGCGCCGAGCGCCCGCGCCAGCGCGGCCCACCGCCTCGACCTCGAACCGCGCGCCGCCCGCCACGCGCTGGACGACCTCGCGGTCCACCGAGCGCACCTCGACCTCCAGCCGCGCCGGCGCCCGCACGCCGCCGAAGCGCGCGCCCCAGTCGACCAGCGGGACGTAGACGTCCAGCGCGCCGCGGTGGAAGGGGGAGACGCCGACGTCGACCGTGCCGACCGACAGCTCGCGCTCGTCGTCGAAGAGCGACAGCGCGCCGAGCGACCCGCCGAGCGCGGCGACCGCGACCGCGAGGACCGCGAGGTACCGTGCGCCCCTCGTGAAGCCGCGCCCGCCCCTGCCGCCCGGACCGTTCCTCGTCGTCGGCCTCGCCCGCTCAGGCGTGGCCGCGGCAGCGCTGCTGCGCGCGCGGGGAGAGGAGGTGCTGGCGGCGGACACCGGCACACCCCCGGTCCTGCCTCCTGGCGTCGAGGTCCATGCACCATCCGATGGTGTGCACCTGCTCGGCCGCGTGCGCGCCGTCGTCAAGTCGCCGGGCGTCCCGGCGCAGGCGCCGGTGGTCGCCGAGGCGCGCCGGCGCGGGATGCCGGTCCTCGGCGAGCTCGAGCTCGCGTGGCGCTGCGTCCCCAACGAAGTCATCGCGGTCACCGGCACCAACGGCAAGACGACGACGGTCGAGCTGCTCGGCCACCTGCACCGCGAGGCGGGCCTGCCGGTGGTGGTCGTCGGCAACGTCGGCACGGCCTACGCCTCGCTGGCCGCCGAGCCGCCGGCGCCCGAGGCGGTCGTCGTGTGCGAGGCCTCGTCGTTCCAGCTCGAGGACGCGATCGAGTTCGCGCCCGAGGCGGCGGTGCTGCTCAACCTCGGCGCCGACCACCTCGACCGCCACGGCACCGTGGCGGCCTACCACGCCGCCAAGCTGCGGATCTTCGCCGGCCAGGGCAACGACGACGTCGCCGTCGCGCCCGAGCGGCTCGGCGTCGAGGACCTCGGCGGCTGCGCGCGTCGGGTCTGCTTCGGCGACTCGCCCGAGGCGGAGCTGTCGCTGCGGGCAGGGACGCTGTGGTGGGCGCAGGAGCCGCTGCTGCGCGCGGACGAGGTGCGGCTGCGCGGCCCGCACAACCTCCGCAACGCGATGGCGGCCGCCGCGGCCGTGCTCGCCCGCGGCATGGACCCCGACGCCGTCCGCGCCGGGCTGCGGACGTTCGCCGGCGTCCCGCACCGGCTCGAGGAGGTCGCCGAGGCCGGCGGCATCCTGTACGTCAACGACTCCAAGGCCACCAACGTGGAGTCCACGCTCGTGGCGCTGCGCTCGTTCACGCAGCCCGTGCACGTGATCCTCGGCGGCCAGGGCAAGGCCCAGGACTTCACGCCCCTGCGCGACGCGGCGCCCGCCGCCGCCTACCTGATCGGGGAGGACGCGAAGCTGATCGCCGCGGCGATCGGCGACGCCTACCCGGTCGTGCGCTGCGGCGACCTCGAGCACGCGGTCGCCGCCGCCCGCGCGGCCGCGGCGCCCGGCGACGTGGTGCTGCTGTCGCCCGCGTGCGCGTCGTTCGACCAGTTCCGCGACTTCGAACACCGCGGAGAGGAGTTCGCGAGGCTGGCACGAACCTAGGGCCTGATGGCCCGCCGCCGCCATCCGCACCCGCTCGAGCAGAACATCCTCCTCACCGCCACCCTGTGCCTCCTGGCCTTCGGCGCGGTGATGGTGTTCAGCGCCTCGTCGGCGCGGACCCTCCTCTCCGGTCAGGGCGACGGGACCCAGTTCCTCGTCAAGTACGTCGGCTACGGGGCCGTGGGCTTCGCGGTCCTGCTGTTCGTCTCGCGGCGCGGCCTGGACATCGTGCCGCGGATCACGACGCCGCTGCTCGGCGTGGCCTTCCTCCTGCTCCTGCTGGTCAAGCTGCCGGGCATCGGCGTCGAGGTCAACGGCGCCCGCCGCTGGCTGGGCTTCGGGCCGCTGCAGTTCCAGCCTTCGGAGATCATGAAGGTGGCGCTGATCCTCTACGCGGCCAAGCTCCTGGCCGAGCGCAAGGGGATCCTGCGACGGTGGCAGAACCTCATGCCGCTGGGGATGGTCGCCGGCGGCGCCGCCATGCTGATCGCCTCCCAGCCCGACCTCGGGACGGCGCTGGTCATCTGCTTCACGATGGGCGCGATGCTCGTCGCCGCCGGCGCGCCGATCCGCTGGCTGGCGACCGTGGCCGGCAGCGGCGCCTTCCTGGTCCTGGTGTACGCGATGAGCGCGGGCTACCGGCGCGAGCGGCTGATGACGTTCCTGGACCCGTGGCCGCACGCCGCCGACGCCGGCTTCCAGTCCGTGCAGGGCCTGATCGCGCTCGGCTCCGGCGGCCTGACCGGCCGCGGCATCGGCGAGTCCCAGCAGAAGAACCTCTTCCTGCCCGAGGCCCACACCGACTTCATCCTGGCCATCGTCGGCGAGGAGCTCGGGGTCCTCGGGATCCTGGCGATCCTCTTCCTGTACGGGCTGATCGCCTACGCCGGTCTGCGCGTGGCGCGCAACGCGCGCGGCACCTACGCCAAGCTGCTGGCCGCCGGGCTGACCTCGCTGTTCCTCTGCCAGGGGCTGCTCAACGTCTTCACCGTGCTCGGCCTCGCGCCGCTGACCGGCGTGCCGCTGCCGTTCATCTCCTACGGGTCGACGAATCTCATCGTGCTGCTGGCGGCGATGGGGCTGCTGCTCAACGTCGCGGCGGGCGGCCACGTGCAGCTGCGCGCGGTGCCCGATGTGCGAGGGTCCCGCGGCGATGGCAGGCGCAGCGGCACCAACGGTCGTGATCGCGGCGGGCGGGACGGCGGGGCACGTCGTCCCGGCGCTGGCGGTCGCCGACGCGCTGCGGGCTGAGGCCGGCGCGCGGGTCGTCTTCGTCGGCGGCGAGCGAGCCGAGCGGCAGCTCGTGCCCGAGGCCGGCTACGAGCTGCGGACGATCACCGTCGAGGGCCTGTCGCGGACCAACCCGCTGAAGGCGGCGCGCGGCGTCGCCAAGGCGGTCGGGGCGCTGGGCGCCGCGCGGCGGATCCTGCGGGAGCTGCGCCCGGACGCGGTCATGGGCGGCGGCGGCTACGTCGCCGGCCCGGTCGGCGCGGCGGCGGTGCGGATGAAGGTGCCGCTCGTGCTCACCGAGGCCGACAGCCACCTCGGCCTGTCCAACCGCGTGCTCGCGCGCTTCGCCCGCCGGGTCTGCCTCGCGTTCCCGATCGACGGCCGCGAGGGCGAGCGCTACCTGGTGACGGGGCGGCCCGTGCCGCCGCCGTTCGCCGACCGCGCGGCGGCGCGGGCGCAGTTCGGCCTCGACGGCGAGCCGTGCGTGCTCGTCTTCGGCGGCTCGCTGGGCGCCCGGTCGGTCAACGAGGCGGCGATCGAGGCCTTCGCCGACGCGCCGTTCCGCGTTCTGCACGCCTGCGGCACCCGCGACTACGACCAGCTCGCACCGCGCGTGCCGCGCGACGGGTACGACCTGCGGCCGTACATCGCGCCCTTCGGGCCCGCGCTCGCCGCCTCGGACCTGTGCGTCGCGCGCGCGGGCGGCTCGATCTTCGAGGTCGCGGCCCACGGCCGGCCGGCGATCCTCGTCCCGTACCCGCACGCCGCCGCCGACCACCAGACCGGCAACGCGCGCTGGATGGTCGAGCACGGCGCCGCGGTCCTCGTGCGCGACGACGAGCTCACGCCCCAGCGGCTGCGCGCGGAGGTCGACGCGCTCATCGGCGATCCGGAGCGGCTGGCGGCGATGGCCCGCGCGTCGGCGGCGCTCGCGCGGCCCGACGCGGCGCAGGCGATCGCGCGCGAGGTGCTGGAGGCCGCCCGCCCGTGACCGCACCCTGGACCGGGCGCCGCATCCACCTGGTCGGGATCGGCGGCGCCGGCATGAGCGCCTACGCGCGCATGTGCGTCCAGCTCGGGGCGGAGGTCTCGGGCTCGGACCGCGCGGAGTCCCCGGCGCTCGCGCGGCTGCGCGAGCTCGGCGTGGCCGTCCACGTCGGCCACGACGCCGCCAACGTCCCGCCGGAGGCGACCGTCTTCTACTCGTCGGCGGGCCCGGCGGACAACCCCGAGCGCGTCGCCGGCGCCCGGCCGCGGGCCGAGCTGCTGCGCGAGCTCTCGGCCGGCCGGTTCACGATCGCCGTCGGCGGGGCGCACGGCAAGACCACCACGACCTCGATGGCCGCCCACGTGCTGCTGCGCTGCGGCCTGGAGCCCGGCTACCTCATCGGCGGCGCGCTGCGGACCACCGGCGAGCACGCCGACCTCGGCGCCGGGCGCATCCTCGTGGTCGAGGCCGACGAGTCGGACCGGTCGCTGCTGGCGATCGAGACCGACGTCGCCGTGGTGCTCAACGTCGAGCTCGACCACCACGCGACCTACGGCTCGCTCGCCGAGGTCGAGGCGGTGTTCGCGCAGTTCGTCGCCGCGGCGCCGCACCGGCTGCTCGGCGCGCAGGCGGCGCGGGCGCTCGGCGGCGAGGCGCTGCCCGAGCCGGGCGACCTGCGGCTGGAGCCGGGTGGTTCCACGTTCGCCTGGCGCGGGCACCAGGTCCACCTGGCCGTGCCGGGCGCCCACAACGCCGCCAACGCGATCGCGGCGCTGGAGGCCTGCGTGCTGGCCGGCGCCGACGCCGCCGCCGCGGCCGCCGCGCTGGCGGACTTCGCGGGCGCCGGCCGGCGCTTCGAGCGCGTCGGGGAGACGCCGCGCGGCGCGGTGGTCGTCGACGACTCCGCCCACCACCCGACCGAGGTCGCCGCCACGATCGCGGCCGCCCGCTCACTCGCGCCCCGGCGGCTCGTGGCCGTCTTCCAGCCCCACCTCTTCAGCCGCACGCGCGAGCTGCACCGCGAGTTCGGCGCCGCGCTGGCGCGCGCGGACCTCCCCGTCGTGCTGGACATCTACCCGGCGCGCGAGCGCGCAGAGGACTTCCCGGGCGTCGACGGCATGCTCATCGCGCGCTCGGTCGGCCGCGAGGTGCTCTTCCTGCCCACGCTCGAGGACGCCGAGGCGGTGCTCGGGCCGCGGCTGGGGGAGGGCGACCTCGTGCTCGTCATGGGCGCCGGCGACGTGGATCGCCTCGGCCGCGCCCTCGTCGCGGATCGAGACCGCAGAAACACGGAATAGTTCCGTGGAAGTGCGGTCTCGCGGTGCGGCGGGCGGAGGAGGGGCGCCGCCGGCGTCGAACCCCGCAGCGGATGCTCCGCGCCGCCGCCGCCCTTCCGCGCGTCCGCCCGCTCCCGCGCTCGCCGCGGGGCCTGGTCTGGATCGCCGCGCTCGTCGCCCTGCTCGCCGCGGGCCTGCTCTGGTTCCGCGACTCGTCCTTCGTGCGCGTGGAGAAGGTCGTGGTCACCGGCCTGTCCGGGCCCGAGGCGCCGAAGGTCCAGGCGCTGCTGTCCGACGCGGCCCGCGACATGACCACGCTGCACGTCGACGAGGGCCAGCTGCGCGCGATCGTCGAGCCCTACCCGGTCGTCGAGGGGCTGGAGGTCGAGTCCGACTTCCCGCACGGCCTGCGCATCGTGGTCCACGAGCGCACGCCGGTGGCGGTCGTCGCCGACGGCGAGAGCCGCACGCCGGTCGCCGCCGACGGCACCCTGCTGCGCGGCGCCGCGCCGCGCGACCTCGCCGTCGTGCCGCTGCGCGTGGCGCCCGCGGGCGACCGCATCAGCGACCGCCGCACCAGGCTCGCCGTGGCCGCCCTGGCCGCGGCGCCCGAGGCCCTGCGCGAGCGCGTGACCCGCGCGAGCTTCGGCCGCGACGGCGGCCTCGTGCTCGACCTCGCCGACGGCCCGGACCTGCGCTTCGGCACCGGCGATCGGCTCGCCGCCAAGTGGGCCGCGGCGACGGCCGTGCTCGCTGACGAGTCCTCCGCCGGCGCGGTCTACCTGGCGAACTCCGCCGTGCCGCCCGCCGCCTCGACGACGACGCCCGCTCCCGCCCCGGTGACGCCGACGCAACCCTGAAGTCGAGCTTGATGGTTGCTCGCGGACCAACCATCAAGGTTCCATCGAGTGTTCCGCGAACTGCAACCGAGCTTGCGCAGTATGCTCAACCGTTGCACGTGGGAATGCCGATGACTACGGTGCATCGGCCACGGCGCGTCCTCGTGCGCGCAAAGCCTCGATGCTACGTCGAGGGTCGGACAGGATCGGAATGAACATGGAGAGCGGCAGCTACCTCGCGGTGATCAAGGTCGTCGGTGTCGGCGGCGGCGGGACCAATGCGGTGAACCGCATGGTCGACGCCGGCCTGCGCGGCGTCGAGTTCATCGCCGCGAACACCGACGCCCAGGCGCTCGCCATGTGCGACGCCGACATCAAGCTGAACATCGGCCACGAGATGACCAAGGGGCTCGGCGCGGGCGCCAACCCCGAGGTCGGCTTCGGCGCCGCCGCCGAGTCGCGCGACGACATCAAGGAGGCGCTCAAGGGCGCCGACATGGTCTTCGTCACCGCCGGCGAGGGCGGGGGCACCGGCACCGGCGCCGCGCCCGTGATCGCCGAGATCGCCAAGAACGAGATCGGCGCGCTGACCGTCGGCGTGGTCACCAAGCCCTTCGAGTTCGAGGGCACGCAGCGCATGCGCCAGGCGGAGGAGGGCGTCCAGCGCCTCCGCGACGTCGTCGACACGCTGATCGTCATCCCGAACGAGAAGCTGCTCGCGCTGGTCGAGCGCCGCACCACGATCCTCGAGGCGTTCCGCGAGGCCGACAACGTCCTGCGCCAGGGCGTCCAGGGCATCACCGACCTGATCACGATCCCTGGCCTCATCAACCTCGACTTCGCCGACGTCCGCACGATCATGCAGGACGCCGGGTCGGCGCTGATGGGCATCGGCCAGTCCGGCGGCGAGAACCGCGCGGCCGAGGCGGCGAAGATCGCGATCTCCAGCCCGCTGCTGGAGGAGTCCGTCGAGGGCGCCACCGGGATCCTGCTGAACATCACCGGCGGCAAGGACATCGGCCTCTTCGAGATCAACGAGGCCGCCGAGATCGTCCAGGGCGCCGCCGACGCGAACGCCAACATCATCTTCGGCTCGGTCATCGACGACTCGCTCGGCGACGAGATCCGGGTGACGGTCATCGCCACCGGGTTCGACCACGGCCGCGCCCGCCCGCGCCAGGCGCGCGAGGAGGCGCGCGACCAGGCCCGCCGGCGCGATCGCTCGCCGCGGATCGAGCGCGAGTCGCTCGAGATCCGCGACGACGACATCGACATCCCGCCCTTCCTGCGCTAGCCCGATCGCGCCAGGTCCTGGCGAGCGGCCGCACCAGGCCGCTCGTTGGTCCTTTTTCGGACGTCCGACCCCCAAAAGAGGGGATGGAAAGGAACGTTCTGTGTGCCGAAACTACTGTCCAGGCACACGCGCTTCCCGCCCCCGCTCCGATCCCACCGCAAGGACGCCTCCGATGCAGCAGATGAACTCCGAGGAGCTCAGCGAGCTTCTCGCGCAGCTCGAACTGAGCACCGAGGAGAGCCGTGACGAGCTGCTCACGGACTTCCTCGTGCGTCCCTACCCGACCAAGGTCACCCAGGACAACTAGCGCCGCGGCGCTCGTCCGGTCAGCCCGCCGCGCGCAGTGCCGGCGCCGGCGGCTCCGCGACGACCAGCTCGTCGAGCACGAGCGCGAGCTGGTGGCCCAGCGCCCGCGCCAGGCGGATCTGCCGGCGCGTCCACGGCCGCTCGGCGCGGCTGAAGGCCTCCAGCGTCCCGATCGGGCGGCCGCGGCGCACCAGCGGGACGAGCAGCAGCGCGCCGTAGCCGTGCCCGGCCAGCAGCGCGCGCTCGTCGGCGTCGGCGCGCGGGTCGGTGGTGAGCACCTGCAGCGCCTCGCCGGTCTCCAGCGCCTGCGCGGTGGCCGGGAAGTCCTCCAGGAGGTACACCGGCTCGTGTGCCCAGCGCGGCCCCGCGTACGTCGCGAGGCCGGGCCCGGGGACGATCGTCGAGACGGCGAGGTCGGCCACGCCGAGGAGGTCGCGCATCGCCGCGAGGCAGTCGCCGAGCTCGTCCATGGCGTCGCACGAGGCGAGCATCCCGCTGACGGCCTCGAGCGTGACCTCGTCGGTCGGCGTGCCGTCGGCGCCGCGCAGCGCGCGCGCCAGGCCGTCGGCGCAGGCGATCGCCGCCAGGCGCGAGATCGCCGGCCAGTCCGGCGCGGGTGCGGCGAAGAGGTAGCCCTGCCCGCAGGCGACGTCCAGCGCGCCGAGCGCGCGCACCTCGGCGATGTGCTCGACGCCCTCGGCGCAGACGCTCGCGCCGATCTGGCGGCCGAAGCTGACGAACGCGTCGATGAGCGCGCGCTTGGCGGGGTCCTCGTGGACGCCGGTGATGACGCTGCGGTCGAGCTTGATGACGTCGGGCCGCAGGTGCATGACCTGCTTGAGGCTCGCGTAGCCGGCGCCGGCGTCGTCGACCGCGATGACGGCGCCGCGGCGGCGCAGGCCCGCCAGCCGGCAGACGATCGCGTCGTCGTGGGTGACGAGCTCGTTCTCCGTGACCTCGATCGTGATGCCCGACAGGTCGCGCGGCAGGCGGGCGAGCACGTCGTCGCTCAGCAGCGCCGAGGGGCTGAGGTTCACGGTCAGCCGGGTGCCGGCGGGGGGACCGGGGGTCGAGAGCGCGGCGTCGATCGCCAGCGCCTCGAGCTCGTGGCCGAGGCCGAGGCGCCGCGCGCGGTCGAAGACCTCGTCCGGCGGGGCGCCAGAGCCGAAGCGGGCGAGGGCCTCGTAGGCGACCGGGCGCCCGGTGGCGAGGTCCACGATCGGCTGGTGGACCGGCGTGAGGCGCCCCGTCTGGGCGAGGAGCGCGAGGAGGCGGGAGCTGTGCGGCATCGGGGAGGGCCGGTCCCGCGGCGGCGTCCTGGCACGCCGCCGCCGGGAGGGATCGGGTCCGGGCTAGACGACCGGCTCGGACGGGGCCGGGGCCGGCTCGGGCGCCGGCGCGGGCGCCT